>JAGBCZ010000023.1 GCA_017937735.1 Alphaproteobacteria bacterium
ATATCCTTTTCAAAATTGTTGTACACCATTGCGTGCATGCTGTACCCAGCACGAATCAAAGTCTGTGACAGGCCAACTTCGTACTTCATTACAATATCCCATTTATTTCGTTGACGAGATACACTGGAAATAAAACGACAAAATAAATCACTGGTAAAAATAGGCTTGCTTAATCCCAAGAACCATGACTGAATATGCGATGGAATACTTTTAGTATGATTTTCCATCATGCCAACAAAATCAGCACCATTATTTTCAAGTTTATCCAGCAATGGCTTTAACGAATGCAATGGCCCATACACAGAATCATTTACAAGATACATCCAATCATAGTCTTGTAATTTATTATTGTCGTGCGCCCAAATATAACCACGCTTATACGAGCCAAAATCATATTCACCATGGCGTATCGCACAGACATGCAAAATATTTGGAACAGCAGATAGTTTTGCCAATTCATCAGACGGTACATCCGTATCCATTATAAATATAATATCCCCCAGTTCAGACAACTGACGCAGATAATATAACAAGCTGTCATTTATTACTTTATCTTTATCGTATGACGCAAATAAAAATAAGCGTTTCATATCTTTTCCCCAGAATAATTTTAGGCACAGACGTCACAAATATCCCCTTTTAGTTTTGGTACGTTGTGATGTGTTGCACCAATATGTTTGTGTTTTATGAACCAAAAAAGATAAAGAAAAAACCACCAAATCCTTGGCGGTCGGGAAGTTAAGACTATCACACAGCAATATGACATCGCAGGCTTTTGGAAATACTTCCTGTTGTATGGCCGGCGACTTCCCGACCAATTTAGCCGAGAAAAAGGGCGCAAAAGCGCCGCAAAACTTTGCGGATTACGACGCATCGCGCCGTTGCTGTATAGACCGTCTTACTGGTCCCGAACTCTATCCCTAGGGTTCTGTTTTAAGCATAATTTAAAACATATCCACTTTCAAGATAATTATTCTTGATAAAATATGCCAAATTAAATACAGTGGACTAAAAGGTTTTATCATGCGTAATATACTGATTTTTGTAATTTGCTGTATTGTTCTGACCGCCTGTAATAGTGTGTATATGAAACCAAACACATTAGATACAACACAGGTGTTTTATGCGGACCGTGGTGGATATACAATGAAACGTTCAATAAAAGAACAAATGGAAGAACGCAATTACAAAGTCGTTGTTGGTACAGCAAAATCTACGGAAGATGTTACAGACAATTCATCCAGCATTGACATCGACAAAAATATAATTCCTAAAAACGTCAGATATGTCATAAAAACCAAGGAACGAGTTGAATTATTTAGACCTATTTGGTGTATGTTTAATGGTTTTTGGTGGTGGAATTTCAATGTATCTATTGCCGACCAAATTACAGGCAGTGAAATATTAAGTTGGCGTGGCCGGGGTTGTGTTAATAGTTCTATTAGAAAGTTAGATAGTATATTAGACGAATTAGAAATATCTGAAAATTAAAAATCCCCCAAATGGGGGATTTCTTAATCGATTGTTGTATATTCACAAAAACCTTCGTTCGTGTCACAACGTGATGTTGTGCCTTCGCTGATAAAATAACCTTGTTCATGCAAGCATGCAGGGCATACACTTGGCGCTTCGGTGCCGATGTGCCACATGCCACAGTTTGTGCAACGCCACATAACAATTTTATCTTGTTTAAATAATGTGCCGTCTTCGATTGCTTCGGCCAAGGCACGAAAACGAGATTCATGATAACGTTCTGCCAAGCCGATATTTTTCAGAATTTCTGCGATTGCAGGAAATCCTTCTTGGGCGGCAATTTGTGCAAACTTTGGATACATGTCTGTATTTTCTTCGTGTTCGCCGTATGCAGCAGCCTGCAAATTTTCCAATGTAGTGCCAATTTTACCTGCTGGGAAAGATGCAGTTATTTCTAAATCGCCACCTTCCAGAAATTTGAACAAACGAGACGCATGTTCTTTTTCTTGATCAGCTGTTTCCAAGAATATTTTTGAGATTGCCTGAAAACCTTCTTTTTTGGCCGCAGATGCAAACATTGTATAACGATTACGTGCCTGTGATTCACCAACAAACGCAATCAACAGATTTTTTTCTGTTTGTGTACCTTTTAATGATACCATGGTTTGTTTTCTCCTTTATGGGTTATGTTTCTGACCAGAATTTTAGCAGAGAAAACTGTAAAAATCAAAATTATTTTAACCCCAAGAACATTTTTTCAATTGCCAGAATCAATTCCGCAATTCCCAATCGTCCGGCAGCACTGATTGTAACAATTTCAGGTTTTTTCTTGCGGCCGAAAGACTTTTTAAATGCAGTCATTTTTTCTGATAATTCATCTGCATCAATGGCATCTGTTTTGTTGATAACGACCAATTCAGGTTTGCCCAACAAGCCACCACCATACGAATCCATTTCATGACGAATTGCCTGATAACGTGCGCCCCAATCTGGTTCTGTGCCGTCAATTACATGCAAAATCATCTTGGTACGTTCTGCGTGTCCCAAGAATTGGTCACCCAGGCCAACACCTGTGTGGGCGCCTTCGATTAAACCTGGCAGATCAACCAATACAAATTCCCTGTCATGCGCATACATAACACCCAACTGGGGGTTCAGGGTTGTAAATGGATAATTTGCAATCTTTGGTCGGGCAGACGTTACCGCAGATAATAATGTTGATTTACCTGCATTTGGGAACCCAACCAATCCGATATCTGCAATCAATTTCAGACGTAATACAACCGTTCTTTCTTCGCCTGGCAGACCGTCATTTGCCTGTTTTGGCGCACGGTTTGTTGGGCTTTTAAAATGCAAATTTCCCCAACCACCATTACCACCACGTGCAGCACGATATTCCATCCCGTCAACGTTCAAGTCTGCGTATTCAATTTCTTCATTTTCGGATAATATTACAGTACCTGTTGGCACAGGCAGAACCAATGTATCGCCAGATGCACCTGTACGCATTTTACCCATACCATTTTGTCCACGTTCGGCAATAAACTTGGTCTTGTAGCGATAATCAATCAACGTATTAACGTTTGGCACAGCAACGAACACGACATCGCCACCACGACCACCATCGCCACCGTTTGGCCCACCAAATTCAATATATTTTTCACGTCTAAAACTGGCGGAACCGTTACCACCATCACCTGCTTTGACATAAATTTTTGCTTTATCCAAGAATTTCATTTTATTGCCTCTTGCCTATCATTATAACTTAAAAACTTGCAATTTCCAGTGTAAAAGACTATAATTACTGGGTCACGTAAGTGATGATGATTCTGAATCCGTTGTGCAATAGTCATTTTGGACTGGGGGGCGGTACCCCACAGCTCCACCATTACTTGATATGATATTCGGTCATATTTGGTTATGGGGCTGACATAGTTTCGACAGATGATGAAAGACAAATCGGTTGAATCCGACATGGTGTCGTAAAAAACCAACTAAAAACTGAATGGCGATAGAATCGCTGCGAACGACAATGTTCGCATTGCAATGGCTGCCTAATATGGCGTTTGAACATGGTTGGTAATTGTTGACCACGTTCGTTTAAGTTATTGCGGGGTTGGTCGGGTACCTGGCACCAGAAACCCGACACACAAATTTTGAATAATATATTAAACCGTAGGGGAAGAACAAAATGTTTGGAAAAATAAAAAAAGTATTCTTTACAGGCGTATTTGGCATCTTGTATGTTTCATTTATTGCACAGTTGGTATATGTATTGGGCTGGGTTTCTGGCGTTGAAAGCAAATTTGTTGCATTGGGTGCATTGTCATTAGAATGGTTGGTATTGATTGCGGCACGTTATTTATCAAAACGTTCCAGCAACAGCGCACAACACAATGGATTTCGCCGCCGTTAATCTGTGGCTGATTAAATAAAAAAGACCGCCGTTTGGCGGTTTTTTTGTTGCATAAATAAATATAACCTATTCGTATAATACACCCAAAATCGCACTGTGAAAGTTTGCATTGCCGGCCTTGTCAATCGTCTTGCCTGCACATGCGTTTTGGCACCACCACGCACAATCGCCCGCAGTACTGCGATTTTCTGCGAATACCCAACGGGATACAACAGGCTGAACAATCTTGCAATAACACGCAGTATTCGCACTGACATCGCCGCTGATTGAAACAGAATCAACAACATCGCCAGACGACAATCCTGTATTCGTTCCACACAATGCAATACCGTGGATTGAAATATTATTACAAGATGCGCCCCAATCACTCTGCCCTGGTTCTGCGGTCAGATTCTGTCCAGTCGGGTCAGAATACGTTGCAGAACAATCAGAATCAGCACCCATTGCAATACACTTTACCGCAGCAGATGATGCTGTTACCACAAAAATAGCAAACAATGAAAATAAGATATTCTTCATTCTACATCCTTTCGTTATGTTTAGTTTAGAAAAAATAATAACATTGACGCAAGCAGAAAATTTATAGCAAAAAATATGTTGGATTTGTAAATTATTGCTGCTAATATCGAAATCATGAAAAAGAAACTGATTATATTATCCTTGATATTATGTACAACTGCGGCACACGCAGAATTTAAAACCAAGGCAAAGTCTGCGTTTTTAATCGATTATGATTCTGGCACAGAAATTGTCAGTAAAAATGCCGATACGTTGATGCCACCGTCTTCGATGATAAAATTGATGACATTGGCTGTGTTATTTGATGAAATAAAGGCTGGAAATTTAACACTGGATTCCAAAATTACTGTTGGTGAACATGCAGACTATAACCGACCAGAATGGTACCCTGCCAGTAAAATATGCCTGGTCGCGGGTCAGACGATTTCTGTACGTGATTTAATTCTGGGGATAATTGTGCTGTCTGGCGGGGATGCATCGGTCGTTGTCGCAGAACATATTTCTGGCTCCGAAGGTGCATTTACATCAAAAATGACAGACAAGGCACGCAGTATCGGCATGGAACAATCTACGTTCGGTAACGCAAGCGGATTGCCCGATCCGAATAATCTGATGACCAGTCGGGAATTAGCGACATTGGCAACACATCTGATTGCAGACTATCCAGAACTATATCCGATGTTTGGCACAAAAAGATTTGAATTCAAAGACCATAAAACGGATTGGTGCCGTGAATGGGGGCGTACACATACCGTTAATTATAATAAACTGTTATTTAATATGCGTGGCGCAGATGGTCTGAAAACAGGTCATACCAGTGACGGCGGATACGGCATGGTTGCCAGTGCAAAAGTTGGTGGCCGCAGGTTAATCGGTGTTATCAATGGGTTTAACGGCAAAGGACATGATGCATTAGCGGGCGAAATGAAAAAATTGCTGGAATACGGTTATGCAAACACAATGGGTAAAACGTTCTATGCCCCTGGCGATGCAATTACAGAAATACCTGTGTGGTATGGCCGCATGCCAACGGTTACAGCAACTGTTGCAAAACCATTTGCAATCACTGTTGACAAGGCGGACGGGTTAAAAAATATTCGTGTCTTGGTACGATATAACGAACCTGTTGTTGCGCCAATAAAACCAGGGGATGAAATTGGCGAAATAATCGCACAACAAAGCGGACGTGTTATCGCACGGGCGCCAATCGTTGCAAAAAACAAGGTCAGTAAAACACAGTTCTTTGGGCGTGTATTTAGAAATATAAAAGTTGTACTGGGATTATAAAAATGGCACCACGTAAAAAAGAATCTTGCGCATATACATTTCCGCACCCAATGGAAAACGATTATTTGGTTGGGCATCGTGATACGCTGAATAACTTTATAAACGCATGGAACAATCGTGATACGCATCCGATTCATCCTGTTTGGATGCTGACCGGTCCAATGGGTATCGGCAAGGCAACACTGGCGTACAAAATCGCCAAGATGGTTTATGGAAATGTTGGTGACTTTTTCATAATTGACCAAGACAGAAATATTGATAAAGACGGAAAACCAAAACCAGATGGCAAGGTTATTTCTGTTTATACAGTACGTGCAATGATTGATAAAATGCAAATGTCATCTATGTCTGGGGATTGGCGTGTTGTACTGATTGATTCTGTTGACCAATTAAATACAGCGGCATCAAATGCAATATTGAAATTACTGGAAGAACCACCTGCAAAGACATTGTTCTTGTTGGTTGTACATCAACTGGCAAATGTTTTGCCAACTGTGCGTTCACGTGCACGTGTTGAAAAAATGCGTCCGTTGACAATATCGGACCTGCGTGAATTGTGCGTAAAATTTATTCCTGATGAAGATGTCAGCACAGAAACGTTAAAACTGTCAAACGGCAGTTTCGGCAGAATTGCAAACCTGAAACAATCTGGTGGCGATGAAATTTATGCAGACTTAATCGATTTTCTGAACAATTCACGTGGTAACAGTGGCGATGCAATGATGCTGGCAAAAAAAATCGCACCTGATGCGGCACTGCATGGGATATTGCTGGATGCGATTGCACATTTCGGACTGGCAGACCTGTATCCGTCTGCAACACGTGCAATCAATGATATTAAAACACTGTATCTGGAACCTGAAATCGGTATATTTAAAATTATTATGGAAATCAAAAAATGTTTATAGATACACACTGTCATTTGACTGATAAATATACAGATGGGCTGGATTCTGTTATACAAAACGCACATAATGCAGGTGTTGATGTTCTGATTTGCCCAACAGCAGACCCAAATGATATAAGTGGGGCATTAAAGATTGCAAATACGTACAATAATGTGTACTGCACAATCGGCATCCATCCAGAATACAGCAATGTAAACGCCACAGATTTTTTGACAGACGATATTTTATCTAACCCACGGGTTGTCGGTGTTGGTGAAATTGGCTTGGATTATCATTACAGTCCAGAAACACGACAACAACAAATTAAATTATTTGAACAGCAACTGGATATTGCAAAAAAACATGCCCTGCCCGTTGCAATACACACCCGTGATGCAGAACAAGATACAGCAGATATATTACATGGCGATGTTCGTGGTGTCATGCACTGTTTTACCAGTTCATGGGATTTGGCAAAAAAAATGCTGGACCGTGGCTTTTTCTTTTCTGCCAGTGGAATTTTAACATTTAAGAATTCTGATGAAATCAGGGACACATTTTCCAAGATTCCAATCGACAGAATTGTTATTGAAACAGATGCGCCATACTGTACGCCTGTGCCACATCGTGGAAAAATATGCGAACCATTTATGGTCGTTGATACAGCACGTGTACTGGCACAAATCAAAAATATTGATATAAATGACTTGGAAAAAATATTGATGGATAATGTAAAAAAACTGTACCCAAAAATAGAATTTTAAAACCCGCAAATGCGGGTTTTATTTTATCGTTTGTGTTGCTTAATTGAATCAAATGCAGATTGAGTTAGTGGCGATACAAAACCTTCAAATTTAAAAACATTACCCAATTGCTGTAGACGTTTATGATTTTTAGGATTACGTAACGATACGTATATTGTCGCCATCTCATCATGTGCGTAAGTATATGTATCAAAACCCAAATCAAATAATAATTTTTTTATATAACTGTTTGCATATCTGATTTTTGGGCGTGGTTTTTCACGTACAATTTGTCTGCGAAAATTTGGTTTAAACACGATACAATCATCATGTGATGTTACTGCATACTCTATACGACAAACAGAATTAAGTTCGTCAATTATTTTATTGGTATTACTTAATTTATTTAACAATACACAAAATACACTGGGGGTATCTAATTTGCTTTTTGTATATGCATAATCTATTATTGGACGCAGCACTATCTCTTCAATATTATATTTTGACATTTAAAACCTTTATCTTATTATGTTGTACACCATAGCATAACCTATAATATTTGCAATTTAATTTTATATGTGTAAAATATTGCGTGTTATGGCAAGAAATATTATAAAATTTGGACAGGTTTCTGAAAATCGTAAAGCACGATTTAACTACTCTATCGAAGACACGATAGAGGCTGGTATTTCATTAACCGGTGCAGAAATAAAATCAATACGATACGGTCTGGTTACCATCGTTGACGGGTTCGTACAAAGACGTGGTGATAATTTGTTCTTGGCCGGTGTTGAAATTCAAAAATTGCCAACAGCGGCACGTATTGTAAATTTTGACGAAAGACGCAGTCGCCAATTGTTATTACATCGCAATCAAATAAATCGCCTGATTGGAAAGTTACAGGAAAAAAGCGCAACAATTGTGCCATTAAAAATGTACTTTAATAATCGTGGTAAATTAAAGGTCTTGTTGGGTATCGGATACGGTAAAAACAAGGTCGATAAACGCGAAACAATTAAACAGCGTGAATGGGATAAAAGTAAGGCCCGTATATTAAAAGGCAAATAAATTCAAAAAGCCTTGATTTTCCCTAATTTTGCACTATTATTGTAATAACAGAGAGAATTGGATAACAACACATGTTATTCATGCAATTTTACCCATTTGTATTTTTATTCAAAACTGTTTAAATACCATGGGTATGGGCGTGCGGTCACAGATTCACTACAGATAAAGAAAAATTCTTTATTGGCAATGAATTGGGTGACTGCACAAAACACTAATGTAAACAAAGGATTATAAATGGTAAAAGTAAAAGAAAAAAAGACAGCCCCAGCAAAAGGCGAAAAACCAAAAACACCCAAGGCTATCAAGGGCACAAATAAACACGAAACAGATGCCAATGATGACAAAGTCTATTTCATGGCGCTGGGCGGGTTGGAACACATCGGCCAGAATATGTATCTGTATAAGTACAAGGGCAAATATCTGATTGTTAATTGCGGTATGGGATTCTTGGACGAAGAAATTGGTGCCGGTGATGTTCAATACTGTGATACAACATGGTTGGAAAAACGCAAGAAAGACGTTATTGGTTTTATCGTCACACACGGACACGAAGACCATATCGGTGCATTAAAGTACATCTGGCCAAAATTTAGAAAGCCTATTTACTGTACTCGATTCCCGGCGGCAATATTACGCCAGACATTTGCAGGAATTGAAATGGACTTTGACCCAAATAAAGATATTGTTGAATTTGACCATAATGGTGCAACACTGGATTTGGCACCGTTCGAAGTTGAAACATTTCACGTCACACACAGTATTCCAGAGGCACAAATGTTGATTATCAAAACAGGTGCGGGAAAAATACTGCACACAGGCGACTGGACATTTAATGACGATATTCCAATCGAAGCACCAACAGACTTTGCACGTCTGGCAGAAATTGGTTCTGATCCAAAATTGCTGGCGTGTATGTGCGATTCTACGAATTCATCACGCCAGACAAAGCAAGTCACAGAAACACAGGTTCGTGATACGCTGACAGAAATCATGAAAAATGCCCCAGGTCGTGTAATCGTTACAGGTTATTCACGCAGCTTGGCACGTATCAAAATGTTCGCAGAAGCGGCACGTGCAGCGGGCCGTATTGCTGCAATCAAAGAACGCAGTAATCCAAATCCTGTACCATACGTTGGATTGCCAGAATTTCGTGAACTGGGGATAAAACTGGGGTACTTGAACAAAGACGATGTTTATACACACGCAGAAATCAAAGATTTACCTGCAGAAAAGCAAGCAATTTTCTTAACCGGATCACAAGGTGAAAAGTTTGCAATGCTGACACGTCTGTGCCATGGTCAGGTAAAAGAAATGAAATTGATGCCAACTGATACGGTTGTATTCAGCGCAATTATTATCCCAGGTCGTGAACAAGATGTTTCATATCTGTATAATAAACTGGCACGTATGGGCGTAAAAACACATACGATATTTGATACAGATAACCTGCACGCCAGTGGACACGCAGGCCGTCCAGAACTGGAAAAGTTCTATGATATGGTACACCCACAGGTATCCGTTCCAATGCATGGCGACTATATTAACGAAATGTTAAATGGTAAAATGGCAATGGAACGTGGTGGCGCAAAGCATATGATGGTTGTACATAACGGCGAAATGATTGCATTAAGTGATGGTAACGAACCATACGTTGCAGAAACAATCGAAACAAGTTATGTCGTTATGGAAGGTGAAACAGAACGCAGCGCAAACGATCAGGTCTATAAAAACCGTAAAAAGATTG
>JAGBCZ010000024.1 GCA_017937735.1 Alphaproteobacteria bacterium
AGGCAACACGTAAAATTTACGGTACGGGTCGCCGTGTATTCTTGCGTGCGCCATTACATCATCATTTTGAAGAACTGGGGTGGCCAGAAACGAAAATAGTAGAAAGATTTTTTGTTCTGTCTATATTGTTTTCTGGATTGGCATTGGTATTCTTGAAATTTGCATAAAGACGGGTAAAAATGTTTGGACTGAAACGCAGTGAAGATAGTGGGTTGACCAGTTGGTATTTTGAAGTGGACCGCCGCCTGCTGGGGTGGATTTTGATACTGATATTTGTGGGTGTCCTGTGTGTTATATCTGCGGGTTCTGTTCAGGCCCTGCGCAAGGGGTTAAGTTCGTATTATTTTTTACACAAAATGATACCTTTTTATATTGTTGGTATTGGAACGCTGTTTGTGTCCAGTATGTTTAATAAGACATGGGTTTTGCGTATATCTGCGTTGAATTTGGTTGTGTGTTTGTTGTTGTTGGCGTGGACGGTTATTCATCCTGTGGCCAGTCATGGTTCAGAACGTTGGGCGGACCTGGGGTTTATCACGTTAATGCCGTCTGATATTATGAAGCCCGGATTGATAATAATTACTGCATGGTTCTTGGCACAAATGGAAGAAAGATATTCACGAACTAAAAATATGTTTTTAAACAAAGATGCATGGCGCCCAGGTTTGTTCAGTTGGTGGACCTATGCCATACCGTTTTTAATTGTGTTGTTAATTTTATTTTTACAGCCGGACGTTGGAACAACATTTTTGTTTATTGGCTGTATTGGCGCAATGCTGTTTGTTGCAGGTTTGCCGTATAAAATATTGATTCCTTTAATTGCAACAGTTTTTGGCACAGGCATAATTGCAATTTTGTTCCATTCGCATGTAAGAAATCGATTTCTTGATTTGTTCAGCCCCTTGGACCCACGCAGTCAGGTTGGTCTGTCAATTAGTACGATTCGTCAGGGCGGTCTGTTTGGAATGGGGGACGAGGCATTTGCCAAAGAAAGTCTGCCAGACGCACACACAGACTTTATTTTTGCATCTGTTGTCGAAGATGGTGGCGCACTTGCAGGATGCTTTTTATTATTATTGCTATTTTTAATCATCAGACGTTTAATATTAACAGCGACAACGGTGCGTGATAAATTTGTTTTATATGCTATCAGCGGCACAACGGCATTATTTGCAATTCAGTCTTGTTTTAATTTGGCAACAACACTGCGAATGATGCCAACCAAGGGTATGACATTGCCATTTATTTCATCTGGTGGCAGTTCATTTTTGGGGTATTGTTTGTTGTTTGGGTTTGTGTTGGCCTTGGTTCGTGAAGATAAATGGAAACAGTAAAAAGGATTTGATATGAAAATATGGATTGCAACAGGTGGTACAGGCGGACATGTGTTCCCGGCATTAAGTGTCGCAACAGAATTGGTTAATCGTGGTCATACGGTTACTATTTCTTGCGATGGGCGTGTGCGCAAAATGGTATTGCGGGATAAACCTGCCAATGCGCATGTTGCGCATGTATGGGCATCTGGCGTTGGTGCAAAAAGCCGTATAAAACAAATGTATGCCTTGTTTAAAATTGCGGTGTCTGCGGCGGCGCTGTCACTGCGTTTTATGTTTTTGCGCCCAGACAGGGTTGTTGCGTTTGGTGGTTATGCATCTGTGCCTGCTGTGTTTGCAGCACATTTATGGGGTGTGCCGACATTTCTGCATGAACAAAATGCAGCAATTGGTCGTGCAAATAAATTTGCAATGCGCTGGGTAAAAACATTGATGACCAGTTTTCCGACTGTGTCTGGTATAACAAATTCTGCGACACGTGTTGTTTATACAGGCCTGCCTGTTCGTTCTGACTTTATGGCCTATGCTGGTGCACCATTGTCTGGTGATATGAAGTTGCTGGTTACAGGTGGGTCATTGGGCGCACAAATTTTAGATGATATTGTTCCTGGGGCTGTTGCGGCGATGAAAAATAAAAAGATTTTTGTTACGCATCAAACCAGACCAGAAAACGTTGCAAAATTGCAAAAGTTTTATGCAGAAAATAAAATTCATGCAAATGTTTTGTCTTTTATTCATGATATGGCAGGTGCAATTGTTGGTGCTGATTTAGTTATTGGTCGCAGTGGTGCAAGTACAGTTGTTGAATTACAAACGATTGGTCGTCCTGCGATATTTGTGCCATTAGGGATAAATCCAGATCAGGCGGCCAATGCGGCCAGTTTTGCAAAAACAGGTGGCGGATTTGCAATCGAACAGTCTAAATTTACCCAGCGTTGGTTAACGTCTACATTAAATGATTTGTTTGATAATCCATCACGTTTGGCAAAAATGGCACAGAAAGCCTTGGTCAAAAACAATGCTGTTAATTTAATTGCGGATGAAGTAACAAAATAAAAAACTGAATTTAATGATTTGATGCATTTTCCGCTTGCGTGCGATTCGTCATTTGTTCTATGATGAAATCGGAAGGAAAGGAAAATGCATCGTATTACAATCTCTGTATTGTCAATGTTTGTTATATTGCCGGCGTTTGCCAGCGCACGTTTACCTGTTGTAAATGTTGCATCTGGTGGTGTTTCTGCACGTGCTATTTTCGGTGAAGGGGAACAAACCGTTGCCACAAAACCCGTGGCACAGGCCACATCGACCAGAACAAAAAAAGTCGTTGCACGCAGTGCAAAAAAAGCACCTGTTTCATCGGCTGATTCTGGACAACAAATTATTGCATCTAATGATATGTTGGTGCCAAATCGCCCCAGTTCTGATTTATGGGCAAAAAATGACATTGCATTACGTGTGCCAAAACCGGATGAGTTTTCTGTATATCGTACAGATTCCCAGTTACCAGAGGAGAGAATTGACCAAACCCGTGCATCTGTGACACGTGTTGCGTCTGTGGTGGATACGCCATCTGCAACACCTGAAATAGATAATCAGATTGCACGTTTGGTTGATTTACAAAAACGTGCCGAAGAAAGTGTTCGTACCGTGTCGCCACGTGTGATTGCGGCGCCTATTGCACATACTGCGCCCCAGCCTGTTGTTGCTGATGCAGATGTTGCACCAGAACATGTATCGTTGCGCAGAATGGTTGTTGATATGGACGATAATGATGTCATTGTTCGCAAGGTTGAGAAAAATCTGTCGCCACGAATCGCAACTGTTCGTGATGATATGACCAAGATGACACCAAATGAATTGCGTAATGCGTTCAGAAAGACATTTTTGTCAGAAAATAAACATTTGTCTGCGTATTCTATTGATGACAGTTTTGATGTTGCCAGTGACATGTCTTCATCTGTCGAAGGGTTTACAGCAAAGCGTGATTTATCAGAAATGGATGGTGGTATCAGACCGTTGGAAATCAAAATAAAATTCCGTGACGATGATTCTGCGCTGTCACGTGCGAATTATAATTTGCTGACTGAATATGCAGGGATTGTTGTTAACAAGCCTACACGTGCAATTCAGGTCGCAATTCCGCAATATATGACCCAGGGGACTGATAACAGAAAATTGGCTGCACGCCGTTTGGCAATTGTTGAACAGGTTTTGACAGATAATGGTGTTTCAAAACAAAGAATTGTTCCTGTGTTATCGAATCGTCAAGAGCCTGGTTTTGTTTTACGTATCATTTCTGGTGATCAATATGATACATTAACACAACAGCAATATAATATCTTTGGCGACAGCATGGGTAAAAAAAGTTATAAAAGTATGTCGTGGTAAAATTATTTAACGTGTTAATTGAATTTTTATTTCCGCCGGCGTGTCCGTTATGTGACACGCCGGTGTCAACACATGGCGAACTGTGTGCGGATTGTTGGGTGTCGATGAATTGGATTGATAATCCGAAATGTGTAAAGTGTGGTTATCCATTTCCGGCTGATTTAGATCTTGGTGGTACGCCACTGTGTCCAACATGTGCGTCTGGAAAATGTGAACTGGATTGGATACGGTCTGCGTGTGTTTATGATGATGCGTCACGTTCTGCGATGTTGCCATTTAAACATGGTGGTCGTGTACAATATGCACGTTTTATGTCGCGTGCAATGATATGGGCACTGCGTGATATTGATGTTGATGCAGATATTGTTATGCCAGTGCCGTTGGCAAACAGACGTTTGTTCAAACGTGGATATAATCAGGCGACTTTGCTGGCACGACCAATTGCAAATGCAATGGGTGTGCGTATGGATTTAGATTCTGTTTGTCGTATTCATCGTCCGGATATGGGACATAAAAATGCACGTGAACGTGCAGAAAATATTCATGGTGTTTTCAGTGTTGTAAAACCAAATAATATTCGTGGCAAAAGAATATTACTGGTTGATGATGTTATGACAACTGGTGCGACATTTTCTGAACTGCGCAGGGTTTTGATGCGTGCAGGTGCATCTGCTGTATATGGTGTTACATTTTGCAGGGTTGTTCGTGCGATTTAGTGTCCGTTTGTGTATTGGTCATCCACAATGGTGCGCAAGAACATATTTTTCTGTGCCATTTTTTCTTGTGCAATAACCTTTTGTGAACATTTTTTAAATAATGCCAAAACATCCAATGAAAATTTGTCTTGGATTGGCAGGTTCAGCGGTAAAGTAATTCTTGATATTGGCACGCCATAACAATAGATTACATATTCGCACCAAACGTCTAGTGTGTCGGTGTGTGAATATTTTGTTGTAAATATCAGTTCGTTTGCACTTATGTCGTTGCCGACTGAATACACAGAATACCCATCGCCAGTCAATGAATGGACAAAAGAATTCTTTATTAAATACGATGCGTATTCTTCAAATACGTTAAAATCGCTAAAATCTAGTTCCATGACAGCATTGTTGCACAATGTGTTGTTTTGTCAATGGTAAAAATAAAAAAATAAAAACCGCCATTTGGCGGTCTTGTTAATTTGCGGCGGTTGTGGCCAATCTTTTACGACCACATGCACGACGACGATTTAATACATCACGTCCACCAGCAGTTGCCATTCTGGCACGAAAACCATGTGTGCGAACACGGCGTGTTTTAGATGGTTGATATGTACGTTTTGTTGCCATGACTTATGTCCTATTGTTTTTTTATTGTTTTCTTTGCTTCCACCGTGTTTGAGCAGCATCATAAACACCATGGAAAAAATCCGTTCGTGCGTCTATTTAATCACAGGTTTTATAAAAACGCAACCTTTTTATTTAGATTTTATTAAACCAACCTGTTTCAGGCCTTCTATAAACATATAGTATATGAATAAATATACAAAAAGTTTCCAAAATGGTAAAAACATATCTGTTTCCTTGGTGTTGTAATTAGTGTTTTTATTTAATCACAACATTTTATTTTGTCAATGCATTTTTTTGGCATTATTTCTTGACCAAAAGTGCAAAAATCTGCTATGTTTGATATGTGAAAAACATAGGGAAAGGTAGTATGTCTGAAAATATCAATGAAGTAAATGAAATCCGTGTTCCACAGTCATCGTTGGAACATGAAATGCGTACCAGTTTCTTGGACTATGCGATGTCGGTTATTGTTGATCGTGCGTTGCCAGATGTTCGTGACGGATGTAAACCTGTACACCGCAGAATTCTGTACGTTATGAACGATGTTGCGCCTGCGACAAAACCAACTGTAAAATCTGCTCGTATTGTCGGTGATGTTATGGGTAAATATCACCCACACGGCGACAGTTCTATTTACGAGGCTATGGTCCGCATGGGGCAAGATTTTTCCATGGGTGAAATGTTGGTCCAAGGGCAAGGTAACTTTGGTTCACGTGACGGCGACAAGGCTGCTGCCATGCGTTATACAGAGGCAAGATTATCCAAACTTGGCGCATCGTTAATGGATGATATGGACAAGGATACGGTTGATTGGCAGCCGAACTTTGACGGTTCATTACAAGAACCTGTTGTGTTGCCGGCTAAATTCCCAAATTTCTTGGTAAATGGTGGTTCTGGTATTGCTGTTGGTATGGCGACAAACGTTCCAACGTATAACCTGGGTGAAATTTGTAATGGTATTTTGGCCGTGTTGGATAACAAGGATATCACAGATGATGAATTGTTCACGATTATCCCAGGACCAGATTTCCCAACAGGTGCAATGATTATGGGGCACGCTGGTGCGTACAAGGCACATACAACAGGGCGTGGTTCTATTATTGTGCGTGCAAAAACACATGTTGAAGATTTTCGTGATCATCAGGCAATCATCGTTGATGAAATCCCATATCAGGTCAACAAGGCGCAGATGATTATCAAAATCGCTGAATTGATAAAAGATAAAAGAATCGAAGGTATCTCGGAAATTCGTGATGAATCATCCAAAGAAGGCCTGCGTATTGTAATTGAATTAAAACGTGATGCGATTGCAGATGTTGTTTTAAATCACTTGTTCCAATACACAGAAATGCAGACAAATTTCCCTGTTAACATGATGGCGCTGAACCGTGGCCGTCCGATGTTATTTAATGTGCGTGGTGTTCTGGATGCATTTATTGAATTCAGGGCAGAGGTTATCCGCCGCCGTACAATCTTTGATTTGAACAAGGCGCGTAATCGTGCGCACACATTGTTGGGATTGTCTGTTGCGGTTGGTAATTTGGATGAAGTTATTGAATTGATTAAATCTAGTCCAAATCCAGAAGCAGCCCGTGACGCGTTAATATCACGTGGTTGGCGTGCATCAGATATTGAATCATATATTCAACTGATTGACGATCCGAACACAGAATACAAAGATGGCATGTTCTATATGTCCGAAGATCAGGCACGTGCAATTTTGGAATTGCAACTGCATCGTTTAACAGGTCTGGAACGTGATAAAATTCATGATGATTTGACAACGCTTGGTGCAACGATACGTGATTTGTTGGAAATCTTGGGCAGTTATGACAGAATTATCCAAATTATCCGTGAAGAAACAATATCTGTTCGTGATAATTGGGCGTCTCCTCGCCGCACAGAAATTTCCGATGCAGAAATCGATATTGATATCGAAGATTTAATTGCACGTGAAGATATGGTTGTAACTGTATCTAATACAGGGTACATCAAACGTGTCGCATTGGATACATATCGTGCCCAGAAACGTGGCGGCAAGGGACGTAACGCCATGGCAACCAAAGAAGACGATTATGTTGTTCAGGTATTTGTTGCAAATACACACACACCATTGTTGTTCTTTAGTTCCAAGGGATTATGCTATAAATTAAAAACATATAAATTACCAGAAGCGGCGGCATCCGCCAAGGGCCGTCCATTGATTAACCTGTTGCCATTGGCCCAGGGTGAAACGATTACTGCGATATTGCCGGTCCCAGAAGAAGATGTTGAACGTGTCAAAGAATCAGGCAAAGAACATTTCTTGATGTTTGCAACTGCATCTGGCACTGTCCGCCGCAATCGTATGAGTGATTTTGATTCAATCCGCAGTAACGGTAAAATCGCAATGAAATTGGACGAAGGCGACAGTTTGATTTCTGTTCTGCCATGTAACGAAGACCAAGATGTGCTGTTGACGACATATCGTGGTCGTGCAATTCGTTTTGCAGTACCAGAAATTCGTATCTTTGCAGGACGTAATTCAACGGGTGTTCGTGGTATAACCTTGGGTCGTGACGACAAGATTATTGGCATGGCGATGTTGAATCATGGCGAATCTGATTCTGCGGTTCGTGCGGCATATATCAAGCAATCTCGTGCTGCCCGCCGTGCAGAAACAGGCATCGAAGAAGAAGCATCTTCTGACGAAGAAGAAACAACATTGGTTCTGGATGATGCAAAAATGGCACAAATGGCAGCCACCGAAGAATTTATCCTGACAATATCTGAAAACGGATTTGGAAAACGTACCAGTTCGTATGAATATCGTCTGACACATCGTGGTGGTGGCGGTTTTGCAAATATCAAACTGGGGGGCAAGAATACTGCTGTGGCTGGTTCTTTCCCTGTAACAGATGACCAAGATATTATCATGGTAACAGACGGCGGAAAAATCATCCGTACACCTGTACGTGACGTTCGTATCGCTGGCCGTTCAACCGCTGGTGTAACATTGTTCCGCACGGCTGAAAACGAAAAGGTTGTGTCTGCAATCGCAATCGAAGGTGCATCAGACGAAGAAAATTCTGACGTAACAGACAGTGTTCAAGAACAATAGTGATATGGCATGGAAAACAAAGAATATTTTTCATCGATAAATGATGTGTCCAAACGATTGGGTGTGCCTGCGCATACATTGCGGTATTGGGAAAAACAGTTCCCAACCGCAATCAAACCAACAACGGGCGCTGGTGGTCGCAGATATTATCGCAGTGAAACTGTTGATAAATTATTTGTTATCAAAGATTTGTTGTACACGCATGGTATGACAATCGCTGGGGTTAAAAAGATGCTGCGTGAAGGCAACTTGCCCAGTCAATCTGATCAGATATCGACTGAAAATATTCAGATTTCTGCGCAGCCATCTGTTGTTGCAGATATGTCGCCAAACATAAATAATGACGATATTGACATGGCAATCAGTTTTCTGGATGCTGCCCGCAGTTTATTGCAATAAAAAATCCCCAAACGGGGATTTTTTTTATTTTTGCTTTTGCTGACAGAATATTCTGTTCCAGTTATTTTTAAAGCGTTGTACAACAGGTTGGCTCTGGATAGAATCATTAATAACGCTATCGCGTTTCAAGATTTCTATTTCTTCTTCAACATTGGCCATTTCTTGATATGCATCGTTCAATCTTTGGCTGTTTGTGATGTTTTCATTGATAACCTCATCGCGGACAGAATCGATTTTGTTCCACAAAGAGTCAATTTTGTATTCCAGTTTACAATTCGCTTCTGGGTTTTGTGCATGAATATGTTCCAACGAATCCATTTGTTTGTATTCTGGATACGATTTAACTTCTTCATAAGATTCTTCAATTATATTTTGATATTCATTTGCGATATAGCGTTCAATGCGCAGTTCTTTATGATATGCCGCATCTAAATTATCTTGATAAAACGGATGTTGGTCATAGTTCAAGATAGCAATCCCGCCCATCGCAGCAATTGCACCTGCGACCATAGTTCCCTTAACGGCCAAATTTTTTATATTCATTTTATAATCCTTGGTTATATTATACAAAGATTATAGTACAAAAACACGAATTGTCAAGTGCAAATACATTATTAGCAACGAACAGTTGGATTGCGTCAAGAGATTCGCCGTTGTCCAGCACGACCAAACACAGAACTGGCACTCCCAACGGGAATCGAACCCGTGTTACCAGAATGAGAATCTGATGTCCTAACCGCTAGACGATGGGAGCGTTACTCGCATCTTAACCCCTATTATATTTTTTTTCAAATGAAAGTTTTCCTGGTTGTAATATTTTTATTTTTATTTGTATAATAGTGACAACTACAAAGGGGATATAGATGAACTTTCGTCACTTATTTTCAAATATTGTCTGTGGTTTTATACCAAATAAATCCAAGCGTGATTTAATGCGGGTCAAGATTCGATACAACACACGGCCGTACGTTAAATTTGTGCGTGACTATATTGGAAGCACAGATGCAAAAATAACAACATGTGTTGGCGGCGGATGCAAGAATTTTATTGTATTGGTAAATTCGCAATATGCGTTTAAATTTCCATTAAATGACGATGGTACAGAACGTGCGCTGCGTGAATTGCGTATAACAACTGCGTTGCGTAAGTACACAAAATTTAAAATCCCAGAAATGGAAATTATAAAATGGAATAATATGGCAGTACGCAGGTATGAATTTTTCCCGGGTGTTGTCTTGGGGGAAATTCCGCCACGTATTGCAATGGCCAATCGTCATCATATTGCTGCGCAAATTGCACAGTTTATGTATGAAATCGGCCGTGCAGATCCGACCGAGATTCGTGATTTAAAACCGAAAAAAACAGCCAAGCCAGATTTTTTATACGGCTGGTTCCATAATGATATCGGCCAGAATTTCATATTAAACCCAGATACATTTGATATTGTTGGTTTTATTGATTGGGAAACAGCCGTATTTGATTCGTTTCAGGTTGGTTTGTATGTCGCAGATCATCATTGG
>JAGBCZ010000025.1 GCA_017937735.1 Alphaproteobacteria bacterium
CCTTTCGCTACGTAAGATTCAAACTTCACCAAATGGCTCGTTTTCATCAACTGACGCCCCGAACCCGGCAATCATAGATTGCGAACGCTTCGTCCACACTGCAACACCCACATGAATAAAAAATACCCCGCATGGGGTATTTTTTATTCCTGGCGGAGATGAAGGGATTCGAACCCTTGATACGGTTGCCCGTATACCACATTTCCAATGTGGCGCACTAGACCAACTATGCGACATCTCCGTATCTGATTATTCTTCGTCTGCTGATTCTGTGGCAGATTCAAATGCTTCTTCGGCTGATTCCATTGGAATTTCATCAGATGACAATGCCGCTTCTAGTTCTGCATCAATTTCACGCAACAATGGGTCTTCGCTGCCAACTTCCAATGATTCATCGCCCAATTCAACAACAGGCGCTTCCTTGTATGATTGAACAAATTCATGACGAACTGCATCAACATCCAATTTGCCACTGGCAATTTCACGCAGGGCTACAACCGTTAATTTATCATCGTTTTTATCAACCACAGGTTCTGCGCCACCGTTCAGGTCACGAACACGTTGAGATGCCAACATCCCCAGTTCATAACGGCTTTCTACGTATGGTAATGTATCAGAATTTGTTGTACGTGCCATTTTAAATCCTTTGTTGAAATAATTTTCGTCAGGTTATAATGCCCTATGGTCGCAAAAAATGCAAGAAGAAAAATTTTAATCAGCCCTTAAATATCAATTTTCTAA
Source organism: Alphaproteobacteria bacterium (assembly GCA_017937735.1). The sequence goes on from JAGBCZ010000025.1 coordinate 742, forward strand.
ATATAAACACCACAAGACGTTTGACAAAATACAATTTGTACACTATGTTAAACATGCAAAAAAATATATCAAAAGGCAAATACGGATGTTTAAGTTTGATTGGACAAATAAAAAAGCAGATACAGCCGCAATAGTGGCATGCATAATCTTTGTTATCTGTTATTATGATGTAATTAACAAGCCAGATTTAGAAAAATTCAATCTGAAAGAACAATTGCCAAAACCACAAAATGAAGCCGTTGTAAACGACCGCGATATTGCAGACGCCATCAAGCATCAACAAAAGGTATCAGCCGACTTTAATCGTATGTACGATGAATTAAAGGGATGGAAAAAAATAACATGGCCAAGCCAACCTGTGGATACCGCATGTTGGTTTGGAAAAATGTATCCTTGTCCACCATTCAAGCATGTGCCAACTATGCGACAGTATCGACAATATATCTATAACTATGAAAAAGATCTGTATAAAGACGCAAAAGAGAAGGTAACTACAAAATACACAAACTATAAAGGCAAAGAAAGATGACCGTCCCCCTACACAAGGGGGCGTTTTATTGGGTTGAAAATGTTAAAACACAGGCTATAATTCATATTATGAATAATAAAAACATTAAATCTGTTTCGTTTGGTTGCAGGTTAAACGCACTGGAATCTGAAAAAATAACAAAAATGCTGAATGATCACATAAAATCAGCCGTTGTTGTTAATACCTGTGCCGTCACAGCCGAGGCCGAGCGCCAATCTGGTCAGGCTGTTCGCCGTATCGCACGTGAAAATCCAAATGTGCAAATTTATGTCACGGGGTGCGCTGCGACCAGAAATCCAAAATTGTTCACAGATATTCCAAATACTGTTGTTATACACAATGCAGATAAAATGAAAATTGATGCATATTTATCTGGGAACACTGCCCTGCCCGATGGCGATATAAAAAATATTCCAAATACAGATTCCAAACTGTCCAAGCAATTTGTTCAGATTCAAAACGGCTGCAACCATAAATGTGCGTACTGTATAACACGTGCGTTACGTGGACCGGCAGTATCATTTGAATATACTGACGTTTTATCAGACGTACAAATGGCCGTACAAAATGGTTTCTATGAAATCGTATTAACAGGTGTTGATATCGCATCGTATATCAAGAAAGACGGTGACAAAATTATATTATTATCAGATTTATGTAAAAAACTGTTGGCAGATGTTCCAGAAATACAGCGTCTGCGCCTGTCGTCTGTTGATCCTGCGGTGCCAGACGTAAAAAACATCATAGAACTGATTAAATCGGAACCGCGTATGATGCCACACATGCACTTTTCTATGCAATCTGGGTCTGATACGATTTTAAAATCAATGGGGCGCCGACACAGTGCTGATATGGTGCGTGATTTAGTACGATTGGCAGACGGTAAAGTTACGTTCAGTTGGGATATAATTTGTGGTTTTCCGGGTGAAACAGACGATTTGTTTAATGAAACACTGGGTTTGGTACGTCACACAAAACCAATTAAAATACATGCATTTCCGTTTTCGCCCCGCCCTGATACGGTGGCCGCCAATATGCCAAATCAAGTTGACCGCAACATTTCAAAGCAACGTGTCAAGATTATATCGGATATCGCAAATGATAATCGGCTGCAATTTATGCGTACACAAATCGGCAAAACAGTGTCTGTATTGGTCGAAGAAAATAATATCGCACGTGACCCACATGATATTGCCGTCAAAATCGGGGGTGATAAAATCCCCGCAAAAACAATCTGTAATGTTGAACTGATTGATATTTGCAACGACATGTTTGTTGGCCAACAAATTCTTGACAAATAAAATTCATGTAATATCATAACCGTGAAAAACAAAGGAAATATACATGAAGCATGACACAGTTGTATTAGAAAAAGCGGACAAAGTTGCAATTGCTGTTGCGATTGCGGCGTTTTTGGTAATTTCTGGATTTTTATTAAAAGAAAGCGCAGACAACCACGCACATCAGACACAGAAAGCAGAACAGGCAGTTAAACAAGCGCACGCCAACAACGCAAAAACAATTGATTTTAATTTGCAAAAGACAAGATAAAAAACAACCGCCATTTGGCGGTTTTTTATATCCCGTCCGGAAAGTTTGCAAAATCCAAATCACCAAAACTTGGACAAGTTACGTCCTTACAGATATCGTCTCCGCCTTTACAACATTTCTCTTCTTGGGGTTCAGTAGCTGTTCCTGATATTGGACAGGTTACCCCCGAGCAGATATCTAGACTATGCCCATCAACACAACACTTGTCTATCTTTTCGTTATAGTTAATACATTTAATTTCTAATGTACTGCCATCATCTTTATCCTTATTTGTCTGAACATAGTAAACACATACTTGGTTATCTGATGACAATGCCGGTCCCGAAATCCAACCATTCTTTTTGGTTACCGCATCAAAACCATAATATTTTTCGACACATTTTGTTGTATAGTTGTTCTGACTGCGGCGGCCGCCATTTTCCCAACAAGAACATATTCCCCATGACTGTGTATCAACACTGGTATCGTAATTACGTGGACACATATATTCTGTCTTGGTCGAATCACCCATATCCAGACCATACAGTCCCTTGATATTCATGTATAAATCAGGTATGACATCATAAGTCTTGATTGTACATAATGAATCTGAATTATAAAGCCCCATCACAGATACGTTTTGATATTCAACAAAACGACCGTTTAAGTTCATACACTGGGTCGATAGAACAGACAAGACCTGATTATAAACTTCGATTGCAACGCCGGTTGGACGTGTGTATCGAATTTGTGGCGCCTCGTTCCCGGTATGTACACCATAGATAACACTGTTGTCTTCTTCCATAATATATTTATTCAATCCACCAAACACTTGTGGAAGAACACCCTTGCATGCATCAATAACTTCCAGCTGTTTCGCACACGTTGATACAGTTTGTTCTGGTGTATATTCGTACGTTATTTTCTCTTGATTGTTTTCTGTTGTTGTGATTTTGTTAACCTTGTATTCTTGTAGTGCGAACCAATCAGGGGCTGTTCCTGGTGTAAACAGACCGCTGTACGGATAAAAGAAGTTTTCGTAATTTGTTCCGCCGTATTTATCAAAACATTGTTTCGCAACAGCACGACATGATGCAACCATATCTGTATTTTTTTGATTGCTGATATATTCTTCGATAATACCGCCACCGTTACCATCTGAAAACATATTGTCACAAGAACCGACATAGTCCGAACACATTTTATCTGTCAGCACAATCTTGTCAGGATTGACAACAATTTCGTTACCTGTTGTTAATGACTGCATCGCAGCAGTTATAGATTTATCCGCATTGACATAACAAGATGACACAAAATCAAAACACGCCTGTTTAATCTCTTGAACCTTGGATTGTTGGGCATAATAGATATCTAATAATGCCTTGTCCAGATAATCAGCCCATGCAATATCTGCCTGTTCAACACACTTGTCCAATGCGGATGCGGCAAATTGTTTATATCTGCTTTCGAAATTTTGAATAAATGTACGGTTGTCGGATATTTTTGACAGTTTCTGTTTAGATGCATCAACGCCACTTGCGAACTTTAACAATTTACCCAATTCATCAAAATGAACGACACCTGCGATTGGCTTGCCCGTTGAAACATCAATAAATTCACCATTGTCCAAGCATTTATGATAATTTTTACCACAAACCTGTTCATCAAGTATTGCTGTTTCTATTTCATTGATACATGTTGTTAAATCCGATGAATTATGCTTTTGTCGGTTTTCAACACGTGCCAAGTCCAACATTGCATCACCTTCACGTACAGCGGCCTTTAATTGTTTTTGCGTTGTGCCAATTGCTGTTTGCACGGTATTACAATCTTGTTCAATCGCCATCAGGTATGCAGTAACCGCACGTTGTAATGATGCATCTGTGCAATCTTTTTTTACGGCCTGACGACATTGTGGATATACAGCACTGTATAACGCAACACCGTTATATGCAGCAATCGCCTGTCCTGCATCAGAAAGACCAAACGCATTTGCCGTATCAAACGAAATGTTAATACTGTTTAAATCAGAATATTTGCCGCCAACATTGGCGTCTTTGCCACTAATAGAATTCATAATTGCCTGCAACAGCGCCTTGGATGCAGATTTGTCCGATGTTAATGCATTTTCACCCTCGGATGCCTGTTTCATGGCAGTGGCCTGGGCAGCGGTCATACCAACAGCCTCTAAACTTTCTGTGAATGCTGTTAATTGTTCGTTTGCATCTTCCAGTGTTTTGCGTTGATCAATCATATCAAAAATACGATCACTGCATGAACAACGGCGATAATCGTCATTTTTTAATGTGCAAAACTGATCCATACATGAAAAATATGTGTTTTTGCACTTTTCGTATTCTGCGCCTGTGCGCGTATCAGACATTGATTTTTTATCAGCATTATCTGATGCAGCACGTGATATTACAGACTGTTGACCAGCATTTTTTGCGTTGCGTGATGATACAGAACGCACATTTTGCGTTCGTGATTGTTGTGCATCCGTATTTGTTCGTTTTGCAACGGGTTTGGCACTGCGTGGTGTTAATACAGATGTTTTAGACGTAGTGCGCTTGGGCGTTGTTGCCACACGTGATTGAGATACAGTCCGCCCAGTTTTTGCCCTGGCACTGGATGTTCCATCACGAACAGCTGCATCGGAAATACCGATACAGACCAACAAATTCAGTACAAAAAACAGAATTTTCTTCATCTCTGATGAAATGTTAGCAAATTTATGAAATTCTGTGCAAGCGAATAATCATTTAACCACCAGATAAACAAATTAAATTTTTCTTGTTGCATTTATGACTAAATTGAATTATTATCAGTGACGCTTTTAACGGGCGTATGGCGGAATTGGTAGACGCGCTAGTTTCAGGTACTAGTGGTAGCAATACCTTGGAAGTTCGAGTCTTCTTACGCCCACCAAGAGTTTATGGGGTTGTAGCTCAGCTGATAGAGCGCTACGTTCGCATCGTAGAGGTCGTGGGTTTGAGTCCCATCAGCTCCACCAAATAAAAAAAATGTAAGTCTTCGGGGATATGGCGGAATGGTAGACGCTGAGGACTTAAAATCCTTTGGTCATTGCGACCGTGTGGGTTCGAGTCCCACTATCCCCACCA
>JAGBCZ010000003.1 GCA_017937735.1 Alphaproteobacteria bacterium
ATAGACATATCATTACTGCTCTTCCAGAACCAATTTGTTCCATTATAAGCCAGATTATAATTCGTACCATTTACCGTGATATATGCCTTATCTGTATTAGGCTTGTATTCCCATTTGTTGTTCAGGGGGGCGCTACCAAGTTTGCCCCCAATTACCTGCTGTGCCGTATAGCCAGAAAACAAGTTCAGGTCACCAGCATAGAAAGAATGTGTTGAATCGCTGACTAATGTTTGTTTTGTTGTCCCATTTTCTTGATATTCTGCATACAATTTTAGATTAAATTTTTTTATACATTGACTGGAATCTGTTGATCCGGTATTTTTGGTTGTTGTGCCATCGGGGCATTTGTTACATTGTCTTTGGCCACCTGCATTTTGATAATATCCGACAGGACACTTGTCGCATTGTGCTGCACCGGGATTACTATATTCCCCAGGCGCACAGTTGCTACAACTTGATGCGGATGTTCCACCGGTACTTGAACGATATGTCCCTGCGGGGCAGTTTGTGCAACTCGATGCGTTTGCTCCGCTATACGTCCCAGCAGAACAAATAATTGGCCAACCAGAACCAGCCTTGCAATAATATCCAGCGGGACAGCCGTAATGATGTGCCCGGTCATAAGTGTTTCCGTTCAATGTTTTGTCACCATCAGGTGAAAAATACCCATCAGGAACAACCTGACAGTTTTGTTCCATCCAAATACAACCTGCTTTTTTATTACAGGCCGCTTTTGTTCCGTTACTACACAATGATTCACCACACTTATTAGCAACCGGATAGTATGCGCAGCCAGTAACCGCAACGCAATCCAACACCGTATTATGATTACAGTTAGGGGAAGTGCTTAGATTTTCCCATGCATACCCCCACGCCACAGTCGTAAATGTGGTGCATAGTATTGTAATGGTACAAAATCTGAAAAATGTTTTCAGAAAACGCATCTTTCCCCCCGGTGTGTATTATGTTTTTTTCAACACCATTTATTTCTGTTTTCAGTGTAGTAAAATTTAATACACATGCGCAAGCAGAAAAAATAAAAAAACGCCCCGTGGCTGTGGGGCGTGGACATGAAACTTTTTTATGGTTAACGGTCACGTGATACTGGTCTGTCAATGAACATCCAGATTAACCAAACCAACGCTGCGATACCGATAATCGCATATACAATATTGCTGGCCAATGTCGCTGGGCCAAACAAAAATGCAACCAAGTCAAAACCAAAGATTCCAACCAGACCCCAGTTCAGGGCGCCGATAAATGTCAATGGTATAAGAACATAGTTTGTTAGTCCTTTCATCTCTTTTTTCTCCTTTTCAAGGTTTGTTTCGTCTTTGTTTAAAGACATACGTATTATAAATCTTTTAAAATTGTATTTCAATCGTAATACAGTGTTTAGGAAAAGGTACCTAGCGCCTATTTTATAGGCGTGTACGTATGTGTATTGCCTCACAGAATTGTAATAAAAAACCGCCCATTGGGCGGTTGATTACAGTTGAATATATAATGACGGATGTTGTTTTAACTTTTCAATTCCATCGTCCAGCACCTTGCGATATTCGATAAATTTCTTTTTGTCTTCTTTGCCCAGATTACTGATTGCAGGCAATTTTACCGTCATTGGGTTTACATGCACCCCATCTTTGATAATTTCATAGTGCAAATGTGGACCCGTGGAATATCCAGTAGACCCCACGTATCCGATTGTTTGCCCCTGGCGTACGTTTGTGCCAACGTTCACACCCTTGGCAAAGCGGGACATGTGTGCATACAGTGTTTCAAACGACCCATTGTGGCGAATTTTTACAAAATTCCCATGCCCACGATTATAACTGCGTGCGATTACACGGCCTGCACCTGCGGCAGGAATTGGTGTGCCTGTTGATGCACGGAAATCAACCCCTTTGTGCGCACGTGTGAACCCAAGGACAGGATGCTTGCGCTTTTTGGAAAAGTTACTGGTGATTTTTGCATTATTTATTGGTGTGCGCTTTAAAGACTTAATCGCACCGTTACCGTTTTCGTCATAGTACCCAGTTGTGCCATCAGATTTCTTGAATCGATACATTTGAACGTTACCACGCAGGGCCTCAAAAGATACAGCCAGAACGTTGCCGTTATCAATTTTTTCGCCGTCTGAAAAGTTTTCTTCGTACAGTACCCAGAACTTTTGCCCCGCACGTACATCACGTTCAAAGTCCATTTCAAACGCCAATAAATCATATACTTCAATCAGTATCCCCGCAGGAATCCCAGCACGCTGACCCGCCAGATAAAAACTGTCGCCGTCCAAGATTTCACCGCCACGCCAAACAGCACGTGTGTCACGTTCAATGTCAACCGTCTGGCAATTCCATTCGCCTGAATCATCGCATGTTAATTCAACCTGGCGCCATGGGGATGGTACAACCACAATCTTGGATACAGGGGCGTTATCGTTATCACGAACAAATTCCAATTTGTCCCGTTCTGCACGTAATCCAGAAATGCCGGCATCTTTCTTTAACACCTTGGCAATTTCGTTGACGTCATTGTGTGTTAAACCCTGGGCCAATAACAGTTCAGACAATGTGTCCCCAGATGTTACAACCACAACAGAACTGCATGTGTTCTGGGTGCGCATCTGTGACGGCGTGTGACGGGTTATCACCAGGAAAATTGCAATCAGACTAAGCAGTACAGCCAGCGCCATAACAATACGTGTCAGATTGGTCGTTGTAATAATATCTTTTGCTTTTTTCATAGTGCAGATTATAATAACTTTATGAAAATAAATCAAGCGTTCACAATTTTACAGCAATCTGGTGGCATACGTGCTGCACGGATTATCACAGAAAATACGAAAAAACTGTCGTGGATTCGTGTGCGTATAATGGCGCATAAGTTACGCCGTGGTGTGCCAGTGGCAAAAATCATCGGGCAAAAGTGGTTTTATGGGCTGAAATTCTATACCAACAGGCATACACTGGACCCACGCCCAGATACAGAAACATTGGTGTCGGCAGTCGTTTCTGATTGTTCTGATAATTCGCCCAGACGTGTCTTGGATTTGGGAACAGGTACAGGCTGTATTATCTGTTCGCTGGTTAAGAATATTCCAAATATGTCGGGTGTGGCGGTTGATGTATCTGGGGCTGCACTGCGTGTGGCGGTTAAAAATATATTTGCATTGGGGTTGGAAAAACAAATAAACGCAATTCGTGGCAGTTTTAATAATAAAAATTTAGTTCGTGAACAGTTTGATATTATTGTATCTAATCCACCATATATTGCACGTAATGATGCACGTGTTGACGATGGCGCAACGCACGACCCGAAATTAGCATTGTATGCAGATAAAAATGGTCTGGCTGCATACGAATCAATTGCAAAAAATGCAAAAAATTGGATTACGGCAGACGGTAAATTGTACTTGGAAATCGGTATGGGGCAAGGCGCAGATATAAAAAACATCTTTTATAAAAACGGTTGGAATTTTGTGCGCAGTGAAAATGATTTATCAGGCATTGAACGTGTCTTGGTTTTCAGTATGGTGACACGATGAAGCATTTAAGTGATACAGATATTGCACGTATGATTGATGGGGAATTTATTCCTGATACACGTAATACACAGCGCAGTGTACGTGCGCAACTGCATTTGTCTGCACTGATGCCAAATGATGATACGTATATCCCAGAACACGCAATTTTAGATTTACATCAATTAACCGAAGAGCAGGCGTGGAACGCAATCTTGGAATTGGCAAAATCTGGTGTGCGCAATGCAACAATCATCACAGGCGCCAGCGGAATATTAAAAATAAAATTTCAACAATGGGCATCTGACAGTGTATTAAGTCCGTATATCATATCTTTTGCACCAATAAATAATGGCAGTTTTTCGGTAAAATTTAAAAAGCGTGAAAAACAGTCGGTTTAATAAAATATTTTACATGACTAAAATCTTTTTTTCTGTTATTAATGCACCTAACAAGGTATTACGATGAGAAATATTCAAACAGTTTACGACCATATTCGCAGCAATAATATAAAGACATGGATATTGGTGGCGTTGTTTCCATTATTCTTTATTGCGCTGGTATTTTTGCTGGTATGGGCTGTATCGCCATTGGAATCTGCGATTAACACAACGATTTCTGTTGCGATACCAACATTTATTATATGTATGATATGGATGTTGATATCATGGGCGTTTGGCGATTCAATGATGCTGGGGGCGGCGGGGGCGCATGAAATAAAGCCAGACAACAAAGAATACCGTGAAATTTTTAGAACTGTGGAAAATGTTGCGCTGGCGGCTGGTCTGCCAACCCCACGTGTGTATATTATAAATGACAGTTCTTTGAATGCGTTTGCAACAGGGCGCAGCCCACGTGATGCGTCTGTGGCATTAACCAGCGGAATCATAAAAAAATTGAACCGTTCAGAATTGGCCGGTGTGATTGCACATGAAATGGCGCACATTGGCAATCGTGATATCAGACTGGATATGTTATTGATAACAGGTGTGGGTGTAACTGCATTTATCGCCGATATATTGTATCGCAGTGCTGTCTATGGCACGCATGGCACGTCTGATGATGACAATCGTGGGAATTCTGGCGCTGTGTTGCTGATGGTGTGGTTGGCGTTTGCTGTATTTAACACAATCATCACCCCACTGTTACGTATGGCTGTATCCAGAAATCGTGAATATGCTGCTGATTCTACGGGGGCGTATATAACACGTGACCCACATGCACTGGCCAGTGCGTTAAAGAAAATAAGTACAGATTCACGGGTTGAATCAATGGATAATATAAAGTCTATGGCGGCTGTCTGTATTGCGAATCCGTCCCGCCCAAATCAGTTTGTATCTGAATTGATGGCGACACATCCGCCTGTTGAAAAACGAATTCAACGTTTGGAATCAATGACAATCAAACAGTAAAATAATCAAAAAAAGGAAAGGGTAACAAATGGCAAATCTGCATTTTCATTATGGTGTTATGAGCAGTTCTAAATCAGCGGCATTGGTAATAAATGCGCATAATTTCACACAGAATCAAAACCAGACCGAGGTTATAAAGCCGTCTTTTGACAACAGATTTGCGGATGATAAAATCGTATCTCGCATTGGTCTGTCATGGGATGCGCACTCAATGCCGAATTTACAGAATTACACCCCAGGTCCAGATACAAAACTGATATTGGTTGACGAAGTACAATTTTTTTCACCATCTGATATTGATAAACTGGTTAAAATCGCAGATGAACAGAACAAGATTGTGATGTGCTATGGCTTGATGGTTGACAGCAATGAACGGATGTTTCCGGCATCGCAACGCCTTATCGAGGTTGGTGCAAAACTGCATCGTATGGAATCGCCATGTCAGATTAACGGTTGTATGAAGTTGGCGACCCATCATTTACGTTTTGATGCAGACGGCAATGTTATACGTGCAGGCGACCAATTTGCGCTGGGGGACAGTAATTATAAATCGGTCTGTCGTCATCATTTTAATCAGATGTATCATGAAAAACACAAGACACGATAAAAAAGTATTATTTTTTCTTGCAATCTGAATAAAATGATATAGAATATAAGACCGTTGCATCCATAGCTTAACTGGATAAAGCATCTGACTACGGATCAGAAGACTGAGGGTTCGAATCCTTCTGGATGCGCCAGAATTAACAAAAGACACCGCCTTGTGCGGTGTTTTTTGTTAATCCACGTGTAACGTGGATATTCGAACCCCAGGTTCGAGCCGCAGGCGAAAGGGGCCCATGGAGTGTAAACGACCATGGGAATTAACAATCCTTCTGGATGCGCCACGAATTCAAACACCGCCAAAAGGCGGTGTTTTTCTAATACAAAATTGGCTGTTTCTGAATCATTGCAACCCATTGTTTCACAGATGATTTATTTAAAAACATATTTGGTAAAAATTCATCCAATGGCGTACCGCCACATCGGTAATAGTCACACAAGAAATCTTCCAATGTCGCAGACCAATCAATAACATATTTGCCATCTTGCTGTTTTGCATGCAAGTATTTCAGGTTTTCTTGTGGCGCTTTTTTATTCCAACGGGAAAATTCTTGTGCGATTGGTATGCAATCTTCGATTGGTCGTGTGGTTGGAACCAATCTGTATCCCATCGAATAATGAAATGGGAACGAGTTACCTTCGGCAACAATTTGCACATTTCCTAAATTTTCTTGCAACATTCGTTCAACACGTATTTGGTGCAGTCGTATTCCGATTCCGGCATAATTGCTGTTGCCTGTGGATTTCATGTATGCGCATACTTTTTCATATAACTGCCCCTTGATGACAGTTATGTCAAATTTAGGTGTTACCATTTTTTTGTCTTTGTTTATACAAAAATAAGTGCTACCTACAATTTTATAACGTTTATTGTTCACAGACATTTCCCCTGTGGCATCTTCGACCATGATACAGTAATTTTCTGTGTCCGGTATATCAGCAGTGATGCCTGCAACGTATGCACGTACAGGGGCGCCCGTTTTTTTATCTATCAGTGTTGTTATTTTCAGACCGCTTTCATCACGATTGTTATCTACTGAAAATTCAGACGACATCAGTTTGTTAAAAGTCTGGGATGTTATTCCATCCTTGATTTGTTTGCGCAAATTTATCGCAATATCACACGTGTCGTATTGCACAATCAGTTTGCGTGGCTTTAACGAAAACAAATCCTTAAAATTTTGTATCAGTGTATCGAATTTCATCTTGTTAAGAATATTACACCAAAATAAGTATTTGTCAATAAGATATTGTAACTGGTGTTTTTATTAAAAAACGCCCCGAACGGGGCATTGTTATTTTGATTCTGTTGTTTGTGTGTTTTCTGCTGGCGCTGGGTCTGCCACAGGTGCCACTGCATCTTGCTGTACAATTTCTTGACGCAGGTCGCTTTGTTGATTGCCCATATCTGTCTTGGATGCAATCAGTGCCAATGCAGCACATAAAACAAAAAATATTGTTGCCAGCCATGCTGTTGCACGTGTTAAAAAATTACCTGCCGCTGCACCGGTTAATGCACCACCAAACATTGATGCCGCAGATGAACCAGACATACCAGACCCTTCGGATTTTTGCAGCAAGATGATACCAATCATCAAAACAGCAACGATAATTAACAAAACTAATAAGATAGAGAACATATTTTTTCCTTTGTCTTTATTCTTGGTTTAATCTTAAATCTGAATACCTTAAATTGCAAGCATTTTCAACAATGCGTCTGCTGCGGCAACACTGGCTGATTTTTTTGATGTTCCACTGCCAGTTGCACTTTTGCCCATTGCGCTGACCCGTACGTTAAATGTTGGGTTATGTGATGCGCCTGTGGGTTCCAGGTATTCGTAAACTGGCAAATTCCCAGAATCACGATGTTGTACAATTTCTTGTAATGTGGTCTTGGGGTCTTTTGGTGCAACCACATCTGCCGCCGCCAGTTCACGCCATATTTCAACGATTGTATCACGTGCCGTATCAAACCCGCCGTCCAGATAGATGGCACCAAATACAGCCTCCATCGCATCGGCCAAGATATGTATCACACGTCCTGCGGTCATGTGGCCATGTTTTATTTGTTTGTCCAGCCCCAGTTTTGTTGCAACATCAGCCAACGTTTCTGTTGATACCAACATTGCGTGTCTGCGCGCCAGTTCGCCTTCTGTTTCATTTGGATACATTTCATACAGTAATCCTGCCACGCTAAGCCCCAGAACACGGTCGCCAATAAATTCCAAGCGTTCGTTGTTCTTGGTTGCGTTTGCGCCACTTTGCGTTAACGCCAAATCCAGCAATTCAGAATTTTTAAAGTCGTATTTTAATTTCTTCATTTTATTCAACACCCATTCCAAATCTGTCCCATCGCATTTTATTACCCCATGACCAAACTGCCATCATTGGCGCATAGTAATTATGCGAATACCAAATACCCCAAACACGCCCCAGTACATTATCACGGGAAACAAAGCTGACGTCTGCACGGCTGTCATTACTGTTGTCACGATTGTCGCCCATAAAGAACAAGTGACCATCTGGCACAGTAAATACGGGCGTATTGTCCAGTGGCGCATTATCTGAAAATTCAACAATGCTGTGCTTTACACCATTTGGTAAAATTTCTGTATATTCTTTGGCATGAAACACGCCGCACGCCCCAGAATACAAATTACAAAAATCATCAGATTTATATTCGATTGTATAATTAAATGGTGCAGGCTGATTGTCAATCCATATTTTATTACCTTTGATTGACATGTTATCTTTGTAATATCCGACCCCACGCATCGACTTTGGCAGTGTTGCCACAATATATGGACGTTCATCTGTGCGTTCGACCATCTTGCCGTTTATATGCAGCCGACCGTTCAGCACTTGAATCTTGTCCCCAGGAACACCGATTAAGCGTTTAACATAGTCTTGTGATTGATTAACAGGGTTGCGAAATACGACCACATCGCCCACAGATGGTTCTGTTGCCCAAAAGCGTCCGTTCCATAATTTCCAAGACCCAAATGGGAAAGAATATCTGGAATATCCGTATGTCCACTTGGTAACAAAGATATGATCGCCCACATGCAGTGTTGGTATCATTGAACCAGATGGAATATTAAACGGTTCCAACAGAAAACTGCGAAAAACGATGGCAATCAGTGCGCCATAAAAGATGGTATTAAACCATTCACGTGCAACATTTTTATTTTTGGCTGGCATATAAAATCCTTTGTATAACATTGGCTATATTATAACTTGCGCAAATTTAATTCAAGTTATAATATGTCAATTATGATATCTTTGAATTCAATCATATTTAATGGCATGGACGCAACACCGATTGATGTTCAGGTGCAATTATCGTCTGGGCTGACCAAACCAGAATTTAACATCATCGGTCTGGCGGATAGGGCGGTCAAGGAATCTGCCGAACGCATACGTAATGTATTGTCTGCATTGAATTTGTCGTTGCCGCCAAAACGCCTAACTGTGAATTTATCGCCCGCAGACGTTGAAAAAAGCGGTTCTCACTTTGATTTGCCAATATTATGTGGAATTTTATGTGCAATTGGTGTGCTGCCAGAAATAGAACTGGAAAAATATGTAATTCTGGGCGAAGTTGGCTTGGACGGTGCGATTGTAAAAACAGATGCTGTTTTACCGGCCAGTGTTTGGGCAAATAATAATGGTTTGGGGATAATATGTCCTGGCGACCAAGGGGCCGAGGCACGCTGGGCAGGGCACAATAACATTTTGGCACCATTTCATGTTGTGCAACTAATAAATCATTTCAAAGGAACCCAGATTTTACCACTGCCAGAATTAACTGCACCGGACACAACGGCAAATTCAACCCTCGACATGGCCGAGGTTCGTGGGCAAGAATCTGCAAAACGTGCGCTGGAAATCGCAGCGGCCGGCGGCCACGCAATGTTAATGGTTGGGCCACCCGGGTCTGGGAAAACAATGTTGGCATCACGATTGCCAACGATTATGCCAGAAATGACGGCATCTGAAATCTTGGAAACATCAATAATTTATTCGATTGCGGGTCAGTTAAACAATAAGTCATTACTGTCATCACGCCCATTTCGCAGCGTGCATCATACGTCCAGTCCGGTTGCATTGGCAGGCGGCGGTTCTGATGCCCGTCCTGGGGAAATTTCACTGGCGCACAATGGGGTACTGTTTTTAGATGAATTGCCTGAATTTAATCGTGCAACACTGGAAATCCTGCGTCAACCAATGGAATCTGGACGTATTTTGATTTCTCGGGCCCGCAGAAATGCGACATATCCGGCACGCTTTCAATTAATTGCTGCGATGAATCCGTGTCCATGTGGTCATTTGGGTAATGCGGCATTATCTTGTTCCAAGGCCCCACGTTGTGCCGAAGCGTACCAGAATAAAATTTCTGGACCACTGCTGGACAGAATTGATTTACATGTTGACGTTGATGCGGTTAATCCGTGGGAAATGAACAATGATACATCGCCACGTGAAACCAGTGCGCAAATCAGACAGCGTGTGGTTGCTGCACGTGACAAGCAAATTTCCCGTCAGGGCAAGGTTAATGCATTACTAGACGGGGCAGAACTGGAACAGTTTGCCGCACTTAATGACGAATTGACTGCGTTTTTAAACACGGCCGCAGAAAAAATGGGTATGTCTGCACGTGGCTATAACAGGATAAAGCGTTTGGCCCGCACAATTGCAGATTTACGTGGTTCTGATGATATTGCCATGTCTGATTTAGCCGAGGCATTATCATACCGCCCAATCAATCGTGGAAAATACGGTGTAAAGATTTAAAAAAATCCCCATATCGGGGATTTTTTAATGTACAGGTGTACGTTGTTTTTCGTTTATCCATCGGGTTATTTGATGACCGTACAATTTGTATTTT
Source organism: Alphaproteobacteria bacterium (assembly GCA_017937735.1). Next base: position 10,424 of record JAGBCZ010000003.1, read on the forward strand.
TCTGCTGCATCTGCAACACTTGTTTCGTTTGCGTATTGTATGATTTCTTGTTTTTGTGCATCTGTAAATGTACGGCACTTGCGTGCATCATACACACGATATATACCGTTCCAGTATTGAATTGTTGAACGTGGCAATTTGTACTTGTGTACTGCTTTCAACAGTGAATTTTCTTTTACAAAATTCAGCACAGTTAATTTAAAATCTTCATCTTGCAGTTCAAATTCTTTCTTATGTGTAATATCTGTACGTTCTGCATTTGGATCGTATATATGAAAAACTTTATTCCATTCTAACAGCGTATGAACGTCCACCTTGAATTCACGTTCTGCGCCCGTCAGCGAATGTAGATTTGCGTATGTCAGCATTTTTTTCTTTTCTTCATCTGTAAAGAATCGAATTTGCTTAACTTCACAAATTTTGTATTCATCGTTCCAGCGATACATTGTTCTTAAATCAATGCCATAGTCTTTGGCGGCCTGTGACATAGATTTTATATCTTTTGCATGATACAATGCTGCTTTTCTAAATTCCGGTGTATGTGCCATATTTGTACCCCCATCACAGTACATATAATCACAATAAATAAATTTGTCAAGGTTTTTGAAGATATTTTCATATTGTATTATTTTTGTGATTTTTCTATAATTGCAGTATGAAAAATACACCGGACTTATTTATATTATCAGAACACAGCGAACTGATAGACAAGTTAAAGAAATGGGATATTGCGTATCATCAAAATGATGCGCCCCTGGTTGATGATGCAACGTATGATGCCGCTAAAAAGCGTGCGCTTGAAATCGAAGAAATGTATCCAGAATTGGCAAAGACCGGGGCATCAACACATGTTGGTGCGGCTGTGTCTGATAAATTTAAGTCTTTTCCGCACAGTGTGCCAATGCTGTCGATATCTGATGTGTTTGATGAACGGGATGTGGCCGATTGGTATAACAAACTGACGACCCCTGATGTTTTCATAGAATTAAAGGTTGACGGTGTATCGTATGCTGCACGATATGAAAATGGTATTTTGGTACGTGGATTGACACGTGGCAGTGGTGTTATGGGCGAAGATATCACAGAAAACCTGAAAACCATACCCGATATTCCCCACCGTTTATCTGGCAAATTTCCAGATGTTATTGAAATCCGTGGCGAAGTTTACATGCAACGCAGTGATTTTATTGCACTGAATGCAGAATCGGAAAAGCAGTTTGCAAACCCACGAAATGCGGCGGCCGGGTCCTTGCGACAACTAAATCCACGAATTACCGCCACCAGAAAACTCAGCGCATTTGCATATACGTATGGTGAAATATCTGAACGTGACTTTTTGACCCAGTCGGAATATTTTGACCGTTTGGAATCTTGGGGGTTCAAAACAACACGTAAATGGACACGCCATGCACATAATATGGATGAAATTCAGCAGACATATAACGATACAATGCTGATACGCCCAGAAATACCATTTGATATTGATGGTCTGGTGATAAAGGTTAATGATATCGCAACCCAAGAACGTATGGGCGCCCGTGCAAACAGCCCACGATGGGAAGTTGCATATAAATTCCCTGCGGCACGTGCGATAACAGATTTGCGTGATATAACTATTCAGGTTGGGCGTACGGGTGTTTTAACCCCTGTGGCGGAATTAGAGCCAATAAATATTGGTGGTGTTGTTGTGTCACGTGCAACACTGCATAATGCAGATGAAATAGGGCGTTTGGCGGTACGTATCGGGGACAAGGTCATTGTTCAACGTGCAGGTGACGTAATACCGCAAATAATCGGCGTTGCAGAACGAAATCCAACCGCATCTGAATACATATTTCCAACAATCTGTCCGGTATGTGGCGGAAACGTTGTCCAAGAATCAGGCGCTGTTGCACGCAGGTGTGTTAACACACTTGCATGTCCTGCCCAGCGTTTGGGCGAACTGGAACATTTTGTTTCACGTCATGGTTTTGATATTGATGGTCTGGGAACCAAACAGTTGGAATTGTTTATATCACGTGGTTGGATTGAAACACCTGCGGATATATTTACATTGATTTCATTACATGGTGATGCGATAAAGAATCTGGATGGCTTTGGTGAAAAATCTGTATATAATTTAAATCAGTCGATTGAAAACGCCAGAAATATCGAATTGCATCGGTTTTTATATGCGATTGGAATTCCTGATGTAGGTCAGGTTACTGCAAAAATATTGGCAAAATCATTTGGCACATTGGATGCGGTACGTAATGCACCATTATGGAAATTAAAGAATATCGATGGTATTGGCGATGTGATGGCGCAACAGATTGTTTCCTTCTTTGCCGATGAACATAATATAGTTGCACTGGATAAATTATTAGCACAGATAACGGTCCGTGATGCCGTTGTGGTCGTTCCGAAATCAGACGGTCCATTGGCGGGGAAAAAGGTTGTGCTGACAGGTACGCTGATGAATTACACACGTGATGCAGCCAAAGAAATCTTGGAACGCATGGGCGCAACCGTATCGGGCAGTGTATCCAGCAAAACAGACATTGTTCTGGCTGGGGCCGATGCCGGCAGCAAATTAACCAAGGCCCAAGAACTGGGTATAACAATCTGGGATGAATCTGATTTTAAAAACGCAATTCACGAATAAAAAAATCCCCCGTTTGGGGGATTTTTCTTATTCTGCCAGTGTTCCAACAGACATTGTTATACGTCTGATGCCACTGCTGATAGATTTTTCTTTGTTAATACGTGCCTTTAATATTTCGCCAGTGTGATTTATATGCGTTCCACCACACAGTTCACACGAAACGTCACCTGCGGTAATAACCTTGACCGTATCACCATATTTTTCGCCAAACAGCGCCATCGCACCACGTTTCACTGCATCGTCCATTGACATTTCTTCGTGCATAACAGTCATGTCTGCTGCAATCCATTTGTTTATTAAATCTTCGACCGCTTGTTTTTCTTCTGCTGTCATTGCACGACCAAATGAAAAGTCAAAACGAACAGAATCAGGCGATACCTTGGAACCACGTTGTTCAACATCTTCGTTCAATACAGAACGTAATGCGGCCTGTAACAAGTGTGTCGCAGTATGCGCACGTGCGGTTTGCTGACGTACATTTGCGTTTATCACAGGCGATACAACATCACCAACAGCAATTGGTGCATTTAATGTGCCTTTGTGAATAACAACGTTGTTTACACGTCCTGCTTCGGTTACTGTCATAACGGTTGCATCACCAACTTTCAGTTCCCCGCTGTCGCCTGTTTGGCCACCCTGGGTGCCGTAAAAGTTTGTTTTATCCAATGCTATTTCAACATCGTCACCCGCATCGGCAGATTTAACAAATTCACCATTACGCAAAATAGATAGTACCGTTGACTGCATATCAACAGGTGCATATTTTGCATTGTCATCTGTATCAGATAATTCTGTTTGTGATTCCCAGAATATACGTGTTCCTTTGGTGTTTGCACGTGAACGTTCTTTTTGTTCTGCCATTGCCTTTTCAAACCCAGCAACATCAACATCAATGTTTTTATCACGCAGAATCATCTGTGTTAAATCCAGTGGGAAACCGTATGTGTCGAACAGTTTAAATGCGACATCCCCAGGTAATACCTTGTCGTTCAGTTTTGGCAGTTCGCTTTCCAACAACTTCATACCGTTTTGCAGCATATCTGCAAATGCGTTTTCTTCATTTTGAATAATTTCAACAACACGTTTTTCTTCACGTTTCAGTTCTGGATACGCATCGCCCATTTCTGTGACCAACGCAGGATACAGTTTTGATAACAATGCCCCACGATGTCCCAGAATCTGTCCATGGCGCATTGCACGGCGCAAAATTCTGCGGATTACATATCCACGGTCTGAATTAGATGGTATAACCCCATCTGCGATTGCAAAGCCAACAGAACGTAAATGGTCTGTAATAACCTTAAAACTTGGTGCATTTGCATCTGTTTGTGCAACGCCTGTGACATCACTGACCGCAGCCTTTAAATTCATGAACAAATCTGTATCGTAATTATCTAACTTGTTTTGCAATACTGCCGCCCAGCGTTCCAAACCTGCACCTGTATCAACATTTTGTTGTGGCAGTGGTGCCAGATTGCCATTTGCATCCCTGTCGTATTGCATAAACACGTCATTCCAGATTTCAACAAATCGGCCACCATCTTCGTCTGGTGTGCCAGGCAGACCACCTGGAATATCTTCGCCCATGTCATAGTGCATTTCTGTACACGGACCACATGGACCTGTATCGCCAGCAGACCACCAGTTATCTTTGTCACCCAGCAAAATTGCATCTTTGCCGGCAACCTTTTTCCAGATTTTGATTGCTTCGTCATCGCTGTAATGTGTTGTGACAACAATACGATTTGGGTCCAACCCTAAAACCTTGGTCAACAGTTCCCAAGACATTTCGATTGCACCTTCTTTGAAATAGTCACCAAACGACCAGTTCCCCATCATTTCAAAGAATGTATGATGACGCCCGTCAAATCCTACGTCTTCCAAGTCATTATGTTTACCACCCGCACGAATACATTTTTGTACGTCTGCAACACGTGTCGCGAACGCAGGTTCTGTACCTTGTAAAATTCCCTTCCATGGGACCATCCCAGCCACAGTAAACAACAGCGTTGGATCATTTGGAATCAACGATGCAGATGGAACAATTTTATGTCCTTTGGATTCAAAGTATTTTAAAAATATCTGTCTTATTTCATTATATGTCATAATTTAATTCCTTTTATTATCGGTGGTATTGTATATGTATTTCAAGGCAGTTTCAATTATATTTTTAATTCTAGAAATCAGGTGGTATTTTATGATATAATATGTCATGTAAATCAAGGAAATCAAAATGAAACCGACAATGATGTTTGCAATTATGATGGTAACAGCAATTGTGCTGATGATTTCTTTTGATATATCATTGTCGCCCAATGCACCGATTGTATTAAATGATACTGTTGCACCGAATGCGTTGTTTGTGTGTCCTGTGACGAAATCTATATGGACAGATATTGCAAGTGGCATTGGCGTATTGCGCCGTCCGTTGTTAATTGGTTTGTTTTTTGCAATAATGATATTGACTGCGGTTTGGTCATGGGCATTATATCAGAATTTATTAAAGGATAAGTTTGATAGGGGCACATACAAAAATCCATGGGCATATACCAAGTTGCTGTTTTGGGCATCAATCGTTGTGTTTATGTTGATTCGTACGCCAGATTCGTTCCGTACAGTGCATGTTGATGGCGCAAATGGCGACTGGGTTTTATGTGATAATAATACGCCTGGGGCCCGTGCTGTGCATGCGGACAAGGTGCATCCATAATATATAAAATTTGTCAACAATGCAGAAATTTGCGATTTTTTAATTATGTGCTTGACTTAAATCGCAGAATTCTCTACGATTCGAACAAGCAGTACAGGCAATGCCCCTAGAATACATACGTTTCAGGACATACTGAAATAAAAAGCCTTGGATTCTAGCGACATTGCCTTGGACACTGCGAACACCTTTAAAAATTTATGAAAGGAGAACAAATATGAACAAACAACAATTGATTGAAGCAATCGCAAACGAAGTTAACGTTACAAAAGCAACAGCAGCTGGCTGCTTGGATGCATTTATCAACACAGTTACAAAAGTTTTGAAAAAGAAAGGCGAAGTTCGCTTGGTTGGCTTTGGTACATTTACATCTGCAAAACGCAAAGCAACAACAGGCCGCAACCCACAGACAGGTGCTGCAATTAAAATCCCAGCATCCACACAGCCTAAATTTAAACCTGGTAAAGCATTGAAAGACGCTTTGAACTAAATCGTTTGATTTGTGTAAATTAAAAGGTCCCCCGATTGGGGGCCTTTTTTAATTTTTTCTTTACAATTGTTTTTCCATAAAATAAAATTGCAATGTCATATAAAACAAAGGAAGGAACCTATGGCAAAACAAACTGCAAAGAAACCAACAGCAAAAAAAACTGTTGCAAAAAAGACTGCTGCGAAACCTGCGGCAAAAAAAACAGTAACAAAGAAAGTGGCAACACCGGTTGTTGAAACATTACCATGTGGATGTGATAAAAACTGTGCATGTGCTGGCAAATGTCATGAACATGGTCACTGCAAATGTCACCACGGCGGTTTTTGGAAGAAACTGGTATTGTTCGTAATTATTTTTGCATTGGGTTTTGCAAGTGCGAAACTGTGCTGCTGCCATCAGAAACATAAGATGATGCCACGTCCAGAATTTGATAATGGATGCTTGGTTGTAAAATGTCCAAAATTGGCCCAGATGGTTCCAATGATGGATGCGGATAAAAACGGTTGTGTTACTGCCGAAGAATTCAAGGCGTCTAAAAAACACATGCGTAAAATGAAACGTCATCCACGCCCACAGGCACCTGTGGTTACAGAATAAAAAATCCCCCGTTTGGGGGATTTTTTTTATTTACATCATTCCTGGCATGCCGCCACCCATTGGTGGGGTTGCTGGTTTTTCTTCGGGAATTTCGGTCATAACTGCACCCGTTGTCAGCATTACACCAGCCGTGCTGGCCGCTGCTGCGATTGCTGTCTTAACAACCTTGGCTGGGTCAATAATGCCGGCCGCCATCATGTCGACATATTCGCCTGTCTGTGCATTATATCCATAGTTATAATCAGATGATTCCATAACTTTGCCCACAACGATTTCGCCAGATGTTCCTGCGTTTTCTGCAATCTGTGCGCATGGTGCGATAATTGCACGGCGAACAATATCAATACCAACATTTTGATCTGTGTTTGCACCTGTCAGGTCTTTTAATGCATCTGCTGCACGTACCAGTGCGATACCACCACCGGCAACGATACCTTCGGCAACAGCCGCACGTGTTGCTGCCAGTGCATCATCAACACGGTCTTTCTTTTCTTTTACTTCGACTTCGGTCATGCCGCCAACCTTGATAACAGCAACACCGCCGACCAATTTTGCCAATCTTTCAGACAGTTTTTCACGGTCGTATTCGCTGGTTGTTGTGGATATTGCCACACGGATTTCGTCTGCACGTGCATCAATTGCAGATTTATCGCCCCCACCATGCGCCAACAGTGTTGAATCTTTGGATACAACGACTTTTTTTGCACTGCCCAATACAGCAGGGCTGATATTTTCAAATGTCATACCCATATCATCAGAAATAACAGTTGCGCCTGTGACGATTGCGATATCCTTTAACATTTCTTTACGTCTGTCGCCAAAACCCGGGGCCTTGACCGCACACACCTTTAATCCGCCACGCAGACGGTTTAACACCAGTGTTGCCAACGCTTCGGATTCGACATCTTCGGCGATAATCAACAGCGGTTTGCCAGATTGTGCGATTGGTTCCAGAATAGGCAGCAGTGCCTGTAATCCTGTGATTTTCTTTTCAGAAACCAAGATTTGTGCGCCATCCAGTTCTGCCAACATTTTTTCACTGTTTGTGACAAAGTATGGTGACATAAATCCTTGGTCGAATTGCATCCCTTCGACAACATCGATTTCTGTGTCCAGTCCTTTGGCTTCTTCAACGGTAATAACACCTTCTTTGCCGACACGTTCCATTGCGTTTGCGATTTTTTCGCCGATATCAGAATCTGAATTTGCAGAAATTGTTGCAACTTGTGCGATTTCTGCGCTGTCTTTGACAGGGCGTGCGTGTTTGTCGATGTCTGCGATAACAGCAGCAGTTGCCATATCAATACCACGTTTTACATCCATTGGATTCATGCCTGCTGCGATAACACGGCGACCTTCACGAATTAATTTCTGTGCCAGCACAGTTGCTGTTGTTGTGCCGTCACCAGCATCGTCACCAGCTTTTTTTGCGACTTCTTGAACCATGCGTGCGCCAATGTTTTCTTGTGGGTCTTTCAATGATACGGCCTTGGCGACAGTAACGCCGTCTTTGGTTGCAACTGGTGCGCCGTATGATTTTTCAATAACGACCGTACGTCCCTTGGGGCCCATAGTAATTTTTACAGCATTTGCCAGTTTATCAACGCCTGCTGCCATTTTTTCTGTATCAAAAATAATATCTTTTGCCATAAATATTCTCCGTCTTTATTCCAAGATTCCCAAAATATCTGTTTCTTTAATTAACACATAGTCATGACCATCAATTTTAACTTCGTTCGCAGATGCGGCCCATTTTGCAAACAGAACAACATCGCCTGCCTTGACAGACATTGGTATTAAATCATCGCCATTATATGTGCCATTTCCAGTCGCAATAACACGACCACGTGATGGTTTTTCTTTGGCGTTATCAGGGATAATAATTCCGCCTGCTGTGATATTTTCTTCTTCGATTCTTTCCAGCAGAACATAATTGTGCAGTGGTTTAAACATAAACATCTCCTTAAATAAGATAAAACCTGTGCTATTGATATAGTCTAAAAATTATTGATTTCAAGTCTATATTTTAATATGCTGGGACATAAATACAAGGGGAATAAAAAGATGTACGACAGTAACAATATTTTTGCGAAAATAATCCGTGGAGAAATACCATGTAATCGTGTTTATGAAAATGAATTTGCAATGTCTTTTCATGATGTGAATCCGATATTTGAAAATCATGTTTTGGTTATCCCAAAGGGACCGTACGAAAATATCTTGGATTTTGCGAAAAATGCATCTGTTACGGAACAGACGGGGTTTTGGGACTGTTTTGCCAAAACTGCGGATGCGTTGGGCATTACGTGTGAATTTAATTGCCTGGCAAATGCTGGGACAAACGCACCGTTTATCAAGCAGTCTGTATTTCATTTTCATTTGCACTTGGTTGCAGGCAATAAACGTCCAGAATATCAATCTTTTGTATCGGAATTATAGAAAATGAAAATAAATGTTCGTGTTATTCCACGTGCTAAAATCAATCAGGTCGAAGTTCAACCAGATGGTCTGGTGCGTGTTCATACGACAACCGCCCCCACAGATGGCAAGGCAACCGCAGATGTAATAAAAATGCTGGCGCAACACTATGGTGTTCCCAAGACCAGCATCAGGTTAATTCGTGGTGCCACATCCCGTGACAAGGTTTTTGAAATTTAAAAATTCAAAATTTGTTCGGTCAGTTCTGTGACAGTATTTGCAATATAAAAATGATAATTATCTGTTTTGACAACAAAACCATTGTCCATCATGTGCTTTATCAGTTCGCCCAGCGGACCCCAAAAATTATTTGTATTTAAAAAGAACAAAGGTTTGTTTGTTTCCCCAATTTGTTGCATTGTCATAATGTCTGACAGTTCGTTCAGTGTTCCGATTCCGCCCGGCAGAATAATAAATGCGTCTGACATTTCGAACATAATTTGTTTGCGTTCATTAACGCCGTCAACAACCTGCATATCTGCACCTTCGTGCGCAGGTTCTTGCAGTGCGATAACATCATCTGTGGATACACCTTTGACCACACCGCCATTTTCCAGTGCGCCATTTGCCACAGTTCCCATCAACCCAACATTTCCACCGCCGAATACCATACGAATACCATTATCTGCCAGCAATTTACCAACAGCATACGCATCACGTGTAAATTGTGGGTCTGTTCCAAATTGATGGCCGCAATACACAGCGACTGATTTTAATTTCTTTGCCATTTGTATTTTTCCTTTATTTTTGCAAATTATATCATAAAATAGCACCACAATGAATGAAAAGTTTTTAGATTTTGCACACAAATATTCTGAATCACGTCTGGCAATTGCGGTCAGTGGTGGGGTTGATTCTGTGTGTCTGTTGTGCTGGGCAGCAAAATGTGGATTAAATGTGACGGCACTGCATGTGAATCATGGATTGCGTGATGCGGCGGATACAGAAACGCAATATGTCCTTGATTTGTGTGAACGTTTACATGTCCCTTGTAATGTATTTTATTGGACAGATGAAAAACCTGCGTCAGGGCTGGAAGCGGCTGCCCGTGACGTGCGCTATAAATTCATGACAGATTGGTGTCGTGAAAATAATATCGATGCATTGATGGTTGCGCATCAGGCAGACGATCAGATTGAAACGTTTTTAATGAATCTATCGCGGGGCAGTGGGGTATCTGGACTGTCTGCGATGCAGTCAGAATCATATCGTGATGGGATTAAAATTGTGCGTCCATTACTGGGTGTTTTTCGCAGTGAACTGATAAAATATTGCGATGATAATGGAATAAAATATTTTTCTGACGAAATGAACAATGATGAAAGTTATACACGTGTCAGAATTCGCAAGAATAGGCATTTATTGTCAGAAAAACTAGGTATCAGCGATGCGCGAATCTTGCTGGCGATTGAAAATTTATCACGGGCCCGTGATGCGCTTGACAGTAATATTGATACATTGGTTCGGTCTGTTGTGTATGATGATTATGCGTTATTTTCTGATTCTTTTCTATTTGACCTGCCACCCGATATTGGTTTAAAGTTCATTGGTGTGTTAATTCAAACAATCGGGGGGAATAATTATCAGCCACGCTTGAATTCGCTGATGTTTGCACTACGTAAATTACAGTCAGATTGTAAATTTACCTTGGGGCATTGTACGTTACGGCGATTCAAGAATCAGATTCTGATTGTTCCCGAAGGTGCAAAAACAAGTATCAGGAAGAAAAATGAAAAAATTAAAAGACTTCACAAAATCAAATCAAATCAACAATAAAAAGCGTGATCGTGCATCAATGTATTTGGCAATGTTTTTTGTCTTGCTGATTGCTGTGGGTGCTCGTATGTTTATGTTGGATAATATACCGACTGGTCAGAACGATATGGTTGCGCCGTCACGTCCTGTTGAATTATCGTTTTCTGATGTTATCAGACGTGCAGACGATATCAAGACGATGGAAATTCGTGGGGACAAGGCGACAGGTGTTTTGACAGACGGTACAAAATACAACGCAACAATCACGTATGATCCTGAAATGTTGACTAAATTGGCAGATTCTGGGGCATCGATTACGATTGATACATCAAAAACATTTTTTGAAGGTGTTGCATCATTTGCGCCACTGTTGTTGACATTGTTGTTTATATTTTGGATTTTGCGTGGTTTTCGCCGTGGTGGTCCTGCCGGAATCAGTCGCAGTTTGGTTGGTCAAAATCCAACAAAAATCGCCACAGGTAAACCGAAAACAACGTTCAAAGACGTTGCAGGCATTGATTCTGAAAAACAAGAACTGGCAGAAATCGTAGATTTTCTGAAAAACAAGGACAAGTATAAAAATCTGGGCGCCCGTGTGCCACGTGGGGTACTGTTGTCTGGTCAGCCTGGTACTGGTAAAACATTGTTGGCACGTGCCATCGCAGGTGAAGCAAATGTGCCGTTCTTTGCCGCATCTGGGTCTGATTTTTCTGGTATTATTGTGGGACTGGGTGTTGCCAAGATAAAAGAAATCTTTGAAATGGCAAAACGTAACGCCCCATGTATATTATTCATTGATGAAATTGATGCCATTGGGCAAAAGCGTTCTACACATTCATATAATGACCAAGACAGGGAACAAACCCTGAATCAATTGCTGATTGAAATGGATGGATTTGCAAATGATACAGGCATTATTGTTATCGGTGCGACAAATCGTGTTGATATGTTGGATCAGGCATTATTACGCCCAGGCCGCTTTGACCGCCAGGTTTACATTGAATTACCAGACATGTCTGGCCGCCGTGAAATCTTGGATTTGTATGCAAAAAAGGTAAAAATTGCATCTGATGTAAATTTACAAGATATTGCACGTGGCACAACGGGCTTTTCTGGGGCTGATTTAGAAAACCTGTTGAACGAGGCTGCATTACACGCTGTGCGTAACGGTCGCAAAGAAATTACCCCAGACGATGTCGAAGAAGCGCGTGATAAAATCATCATGGGGCCACGTAAAATCCGCAAAATGCGTCCCGAAGATATAAAGTTGACCGCATATCACGAAGCGGGCCATGCCTTTGTCAGCCTGATGTATGCAGATATTACAGACCCGATTCACAAGGCAACAATCATCCCACGTGGACGTGCGCTGGGTATGGTTCAACATTTGCCAATTGATGACAAGGTTTCAATGACGTTGGATGAAGTTCGTGCGAATTTGTCGATTTATTTGGCGGGCCGCAGTGCCGAAGAATTGTTCTTTGGCGCCAATAAAATCACAACTGGCGCGGAAAGCGATATTGCTGCTGCAACCAGAATGGCACGTTATTCAATTACAACGGCTGGCCTGTCAAAGAAGGTCGGTTTGGCTGCGATTAACCAGGTTGGCACATTTGGTGTACGTGGTGCGCTGGAAAACGCATCTGAAAAGACAGCAGAACTGGTCGATGCTGAAATCAAGTCATGGTTGGATGCGGCGCATAACGATGCAACAAAATTGCTGACCAAGAATAAAAAGACTGTTGAAAAACTGGCCAATGCGTTGCTGGAACATGAAACATTGACTGGTGATGAAATTCGTGAAATTGTTTTCGGGAAAAAACAAAAAACAGCCAAAAAAACAGTACAGAAAAATGCAAAAACAACAAAAACTAAAAAACAGTAAATTTGAATTGATTCAAATGCAGCCAAAAAACACACAGTCTGTGATTGTGTCGGCGGGGACTGATTGTGTTGTTTTTGACCCGTGGGGCAACGCAGATGATTGGGTTAATGCCTTGGATGAACGCAGGTTAAAACTGCGTGCGATATATCTGACACATGGTCATCCAGACCATATTTCGGCTGCACCAAAGTTGGCGCAAAAATATAACGTTCCATGGTTTTTACATAATGCAGATTTTCGGCTTGTTGGCTGGGGAAACGATTTGCTGGAATACTTTGGCTTGCCACCGATTACGCTGGATGATGTGCGCCCAACATCGCTGGAATTGTCACAAACAGAAATTCTGCCAGGTTTATTTATGGACATTGTTGAAACGCCTGGGCATACACCTGGGGGTGTTGCGTATCATTTTTCTGATGAAAAAATCTTGATAATTGGTGATACACTGTTTCAAGAAGGAATAGGGCGTTATGATTTGCCGGGTGGCGATAAAAACATGCTGTTTAAATCAATTGCAAATATTTATAATATGAATTTACCATCTGATACAGAAGTTGTCCATGGGCATGGCATGGCGACAACAGTTGATTGGTTGCAAAAAAATAATTCGTATTTTCACGCCTAATTTTAAGATTTTTGTTTATTTTTGATTTTTGTGTGCTATTGTTCAATTATGACAGAAAACACTTATTCAGGCTTTGTTGCGATAATTGGTCCGACAAATGCCGGCAAAAGCACATTGTTAAATCAAATTATGGGTCAAAAAGTATCCATTGTTTCGCACAAGGTTCAAACCACACGAACCCGTCTGCGTGCGGTAAAAATGGTGGGTGACAGACAGTTGATATTTATTGACACACCTGGGGTTTTCAAACCGTCAAGACGTCTGGACAGGGCAATGGTTGCGGCTGCCATGGATGCAGTATCTGATGCTGATGCGGTCTTGCTGTTGGTTGATGCGCAAAAAGGCATAACAGAAACAATTCGTGCATTGGCAGAAAAAATCAAAGACCGTCCAAATATATTCGTTGCATTGAACAAGGTTGATGCGATTGCAAAACTTGATTTGTTGCCAATGGTCGCAGAATTAAATCAAATGGCACCATGGTCTGAAATATTTATGGTATCTGCGTTAAAGAACGATGGCGTTAATCAGATGTTGCAATCGTTGGCATCTGTTATGCCGGCTGGCCCATATTTATTTGATACGGTTGATGCACCGGATGTTCCAGATGAATTGTATTTGTCTGAATTGACACGTGAAAAGATTTATAAATATATCCACCAAGAATTACCATATCACATCAATGTGGTAACTGAACGTGTTGACGTTGATGACGAAGGTGTATTGGATATATATCAAAAAATTGCCGTACGAAATGACGGACATAAAAAGATTGTTGTTGGTCGTGGCGGGGCGCAGTTGAAACAAATTGGCACAGCGGCCCGTCATGATATTCAGGACCAGTGGGGGGTAAATGCACGCTTGCACTTGTTTGTACGTGTTGAACCGGATTGGGAAGAAAAAGCCGAAAACTATATCGATCAGGGGCTGGAATTCGGTAAGTAAATGACATGTAAAATAAAGGGTTGTTATTATGACTTTATATAAACGTATTTTCCCGTATGTATTGGGGGCTTCTGCATTGATTATGCCATCGTGTACCTGTAAAAATACAACATCAGTTCCGGTCAAGGCTGTTGTAAAATTCATAAAAGATACAGACGAATATTATTGTGACGTTGATGGGGATGGTTTTGTTGATAGTTGGATACAGATTTATCATTGTATGCCGGATGCATTTGCAATCAGGGATTATATCGGAATTGATGATACGATAAAATATTCGGTGCGACATAATGGTTCTTCTAACTATTGTTTATACGCAAGCCAGGTTGATTCTGTAAATAATCGTTCACGTGAAGATATAAAGAAAATGTACAAAATGAACTGTTTAAATCAATCAAGATTAAAATAACGTTCAAATAATAAAAGTGAAAGGGTATAATATGGGTTATGATGAAGAAAGCATAAAAAAGAGTCACGAATTATCAGATGAATCTGTTAGGGGACTGTCGGCGATAGCATCATTGGCTGTCATATTGATAATATGGGCTGGTATAAATTCACAGATATATGAAAGCGGCGTTGTTGTTGGGCGTGATGACAAGGCATTGTATGTTCGGTCTTTGCAGGATACAATGAAATATAATATATTCCAAAACAATGGCAAATTGTCATATGCTCACGGGCAGGCGTTACCATATATTGGCACGGGGGATACCTTACATTATTTAAAAACAAATAAGAATCCTGTGCCGTTTAATAGTATTACCAGAATCAATGGAAAAACTGTGGCTCGTTTTGCAGATGCGCAATATAAAATTGCCAATGGTAAAAGAATTCGTAATGCATTAAATCAGAAAACAAAATAAAAAAGGTAAAAAAATGCAATTTTATAAAAAGGTTTTATTAACATTATCTAGCGCTGGTGTCGTGGTATCTTGTGCGCCATTGTCCAATATTACAAAACCAGTCACTGCACGTGTTGTTAATATAACAAAATATCACTATCTGGATCAGGATGGCGATGGTGCAGTTGATAATTGTTTGTATATCAATGGGAACAAGCGGGATAATAACCAGTGCTATTTTCATGATTATATTCAGATTGGCGATACTGTAAGGTTTCGTGCGGCAAACAAGCGTTTGGTTAATTTAAGTGCGGATGCTGCAACAAGAAATGTGATATTGGATTCTGTTAATAATAAATCGGTAGAAGATTTGAAGCGTATTTATACAGAAAAACGGATTTGTAAAACAAAATAAAAAGGAGTCAGAAATGGCAGAGTTACAAGAAGGTGGAAGCCCAAAAGAATTTATGGATAATAATGGGAAAAAATTAGAAGAAATCAAACAACAAAAAGATTCACAAAGTTCAGGTACTCCTACTAAATATGAAGTCTCGTCAATCCCTGCTGTGTTTGGTGTGTTGTTGTTTTTGTTTGTATGTTATACTGTCATAGAACCAGAAACCAAACGTACACAAGGTATTGTTAAGGATCGTAAGGCTAATTCAATTGTTGTTCAAAATTTAAAGGATACATCATTGTATAATGCGTTTAAATATGATGATAAAATGACAGTTGATGACAAACACGCATTTCCGCACGTTATTGATGGTGACACATTGACATACGTCCTGCCAAGAAATGCTGATACAGTATCGTTTTCTGCAGTACGCAAAATTAACGGTCAGTCTATGACAGAATTTGCTAAAAAACGTCAACAAATTGCAGAATCTGCCAAGATTCGCAACGCAATAAATCAGAATACAAAATAAAAAAAGGTAAAAAAATGGAATTTTATAAGAAAATATTTTTAACAATAACAGGCGCTGGTATGATGGCATCCTGTGTGCCATTGTCACAAATAGTACATCCCGTACAAGGCAAGGTTGTTGAAAAAAACGCATGCGGTGTATGTTTAGATTTAGACAACGATAGTTTGGCTGATGCATACATGGATATTTATGATTCAACAACAAAGAATAATCAATGTTATTTTCAAGATTATATTATGGTTGGCGATACATTAAAATATCGCACTACAAAAGACAAACCTGTTTTTTTAAGTGCTGATTTATACAGAAATGCTGTTTTGGATTCTGTAAATGGGCACTCGGTCGAAGATTTGAAACGCATATATGACATCAACACCATACGCAATGCGTTGGGTCAAGAAAAAGCCAGATAAAAGGAATATGTTAACAACATCAGATTTTGATTTTGAATTACCAAGTGAATTAATCGCATCGCATCCATTGCCCCAGCGTGATGCATCACGTATGTTGGTGGTTAATGGGCATGATGTGTCTGATAAACATATTCGTGATTTCTTGGATTTTTTACAGCCCGGTGATGTCGTTGTGTTTAATAATTCACGTGTTATACCGGCTCGTTTTATTGCAGATGGCAAACATGAAATCACATTGCATACTGCGGCATCTGATGGATGTTGGTGGGGATTGTGCAAGCGGTTTAATAAAATCAAGGTTGGAACAATTCTGTCGCTGGATGATGGAACACAGATAGAAATTGTTGAAAATAATGACAGTGGTTTAAAAATTAAGTTTTTATGTGACAATGTGTTTGATGTCTTGGAACGTGTCGGCAAAATGCCATTGCCACCATACATGAAACGTGAAGAAGAACTGGAAGATCGTGAACGTTATCAGACGGTATATTCATCGCCCTTGGGGTCGATGGCGGCGCCAACAGCCGGTTTGCATTTTACAAATGAATTATTAAATGAAATACGCAAACGTGATGTTCAGATTGTTAATGTCACATTACATGTTGGTGCTGGTACATGGATGCCGGTTAAAACAGAAGATTTATCAGAACATAAAATGCACAGTGAATGGTGCTGTATTACCCCAGAACAGGCAGATATTATCAACAATGCAAAACGTGTAATTGCGGTTGGTACAACGTCAATGCGAACACTGGAAAGTGCATCGCAAAATGCCCCAGATGGTATGCGTGTTGCCCCAATCTGCACAGAAACATCAATCTTTATTACACCGGGGTACAAATTCCGTGCGGTTGATGTATTACTGACAAACTTTCATTTGCCAAAATCAACATTGTTTATGTTGGTGTCTGCGTTTTCTGGCCTGCCAGAAATGAAGGCTGCATATAAACATGCTGTAACTGAAAAATACAGATTTTTCAGTTATGGTGATTGCTGTCTATTATTCAAAAAGGATGCGGAATGTCATTAAAATTTAATTTGATTGCAACAGATGGTAACGCCCGCCGTGGGTCTGTGGAAACAGCGCATGGTACATTTCAAACACCTGCATTTATGGCGGTTGGAACGGCTGCAACGGTCAAGGCCTTGACTATGGATCAGGTGGCTGCAACTGGTACCCAGGTTATTTTGGGAAATACATATCATCTGATGATGCGCCCAGGCGGTGATTTGGTTGAAAAAATGGGCGGACTGCATAAATTTGGTGGCTGGCATGGGCCGATTTTGACAGACAGTGGCGGTTTTCAGGTTATGAGTTTGTCAACCCTGACCAAAATGAGTGAAGAAGGTGTGCAATTTACATCACACTTTGACGGTGGAAAAAAGCATTTCTTGCGCCCCGAAGATTCTGTTCATATTCAGCATCAATTAGATTCAAATATTACAATGGTCTTGGACGAGTGTTTAAAATTGCCAGCGCCACGTGCCCGTGTTGAAAAAAATGTTGATATGGTAACACGCTGGGCAAAACGCAGTAAAGATGCCTTTGTCGACAGACCGGGTTATGGTATATTCGGTATCGTCCAAGGTGCAGATTTCCCAGACTTGCGTGAAAAGTCGGCACGTGAACTGACTGCAATCGGCTTTGACGGATACGCAATTGGCGGGTTGGCTGTTGGTGAACCCCAAGACGTTATGTTTGATATGATTGCAACAACAACACCATTATTGCCAGCTGACAAACCAAGATATCTGATGGGCGTTGGAACACCGCTGGATATTCTTGGGGCGGTTGAACGTGGTGTTGATATGTTTGATTGTGTTATGCCAACACGTGCAGGGCGCACCGCCCAAGCATTTACCAGACATGGTACAATGAATATGCGTAATGCCCGTTTCCGTGAAGATAATGCGCCACTGGATGATAAATGTGGTTGTCCTGCGTGTAAATTGTCACGTGCATATATTCATCACTTGATAAAGTGTAATGAAATCTTGGGTGCAACGTTATTAACGCAACATAATCTGTGGTTTTATCAAGACCTGATGCGTGACATCAGAACAGCAATAGAGCAGGGTAACTTTGCGCAATTCAAGGCTGAATTTATAAAAAACTATACAGGAGAATAGACGTGTCAAAAAATATGCCAATTTTAACATTAGATATGAACGACAAAATATATCTGGCTGTTGAAAATAACAGATAAAAGAAAGGAATGAAACATGACTAAACAAAAAAAGCAAGTAGAGGTTATCGATATGGGCGGTGCAAAAACCGTTGCCAAGAAACAATCTTTGGTTACATGGACCAAGCGTGTATTTACAATCGTGACAGTAATTTGGTTTATATTACTGGTATGGTTTCCGTTGCATGTAAAAAATACTTATTCCCAGCCGATTAAGAAGTCAATTGTTGTGTCAATGTTCTTTGACCTGCAAAAAGGTATTGTAAAACAGTACGAAGCGTTACTGGATTCTGTGGCGGGCGCAATCAATCTGGAAAAGCCAATCGCCGTTGCCGTGGACAAGGTAAAGATTGCAGAACGTGCTGTTGACAAGGTGACAGATACAACTGCAACTGCGAAAAAAACAACAGAATCTGTTTCTGAAAAAACATCTGGTGTGAAAAAGTTAACAGGTTTGGCAAATAAGTTCGGCATAAAAACAGATGGTGTTGACAAGGCCGTCAAAGAAGTAGACAAAGGGGTCGATGCCGCAAATAAAACAATTGCATCTGTTGATAATACTGCATCCAAGGTTAATCAACAGTTAGACAAGATTAAATCAGACCTGACACGTGTTGCCCAGACAGAAATTGACACAATGATGGACAAGGCAATAAAAAGTGCGCTGGATAAACAGTCTGGTGGTTTGGGTACAACGTTGCTGACAAATTATGGTGTTGAACATGTCTATCCATGGCGTCCATCCAGTTGGCCGGTGGCAACCAAAATTTATAATGATTTGTCTGCATCAGACGTTACAACAATAACAATTATCACAAATACTGTGGATAAATACTTTGGATTTGTTGCGTGGGGCTTGGTATTTGGTGCATGGGCAATTGGGCTGTATATATGGTTCTTGGTATCCAAGAAAGTTAAATCAATTATTAAGCCATTTAACGTATGTCCACGCTGTGGCCATACATACGCAGACAAGCGTACTGCAATGGGATTGTTAAAGGTGTTCCAGCCATGGAAATGGTTTTAAATAAAAGGAGTAAAATATGGAAAAACAAAAAGTAGATATTACAAATACTAGTCCAAAAATATCCGCGTTGTTGCTGATATTTATTGTGATGAATACCTGTGTGTCAATGATACATCAAGAGCAAGCATATCAAAAACAGAAAGAGCAGTTGGAACAGGCGAAAAAACAATATACATTGGATTCTTTACAGTATGAAAATATTTTGCGTTTTCAGGATGCGTATTTAAAATCCGCTACAAAACAGCAGGCAACAGATTCCTTGTTAAATATTGCCACCCGTGAATTGGGACGTGATATTCGTGCAAAAACAAAACAGTCCGAAAAGGTATTGAAATTTGCAGAACAGAACGTAAAGACAAGATAGTAAAAAAAGTACTTGCAATTGTAAAAAATATATGCCAATATATACCACGCAATGCGAGCGTAGCTCAGTTGGCTAGAGCGCAACCTTGCCAAGGTTGAGGTCGAGGGTTCGAGCCCCTTTGCTCGCACCAGAATTCATAAGACCGTCCGCATGGACGGTTTTATTGTAAAAAACACACAAGGTGCATAACGTAATGAAATGCTTTATTAAACGTTTTAATTAATATAGTGCGACCAACAGAAAATAAACTGCGGGCGCACTATCATGCGTCCGTTTTTTTATAAAAACACAAGGGAAAATAAAATGTCACAAAATACAACACCAATATCAACAAACGAATTAACAGCACGCTTGCAAAAGGCTGAAAATATCAAGGCGCGCGATGGCGTTGTATGGAAAGATAAATTTGATCGTACGTATACGATTGAAAATGCCCGCACGTTGTCAGACGATACGCCTGTAAAGTTGGCAGGTCGTGTAACTGCATTGCGTTGGCTGGGCAAATTGATGTTTGGCCGTATCTATGACATCAATGGCGAAATTCAGTTTTCAATGTCTCGTGAAGAACTGGGCGAAGAAAATTATAAATTTATGAAGGCAAATGTTGACTTGGGTGACTTTATCGGCATCACAGGGGTTTTATATCACACAACTGCGGGTGAATTAACTGTCAAGGTCAGCGCCTATGAAATCTTGTCCAAGGCCCTGCGCCCATTACCAGAAAAATATCATGGTTTGACGGATATGGAAACACGTTACCGCCAGCGTTATCTGGATATTATTTCAAATCCAGATGCACGTAATGCACTGTTGGGGCGTTTCAAGATGACACAATATTGGCGTGATTATATGAACCGCAACGGTTTCTTGGAAATTGAAACACCAATTTTGCAGAATATCGCATCTGGTGCGGCGGCACGTCCATTTACAACACACCATAATGCGTTGGATGCAGATTTTCAGTTGCGTATTTCCCCAGAATTATTCTTGAAACAGGCAATCGGTGCCGGATTTGACCGTGTTTATGAAGTCGCCAAAGATTTCCGTAATGAAGGTATGGATGCAACACACTTGCAAGAATTCACAATGGTTGAATGGTATGCAGCATATTGGGACTTTAAAGACAATATGAAATTCACATGGGAATTGATTCAAGAATTATTGATGAAATGTCGTGGCACATTACAGATTGAATACCAAGGCACGGCACTGGATTTCAGTAAATATGAAATGATTGACTATACGGCCAAGATGAACGAATTCTTTGGGTGTAATATTTTGGATTTTGATGATGTTGATGTTCTGCGCCAGAAATTGGTTGACGAAGGCATGTTCCCGTTTGACGAACTGGAAGATTTGAAGTCTATCCCGGCACTGGTTGACTATGTATACAAGCGTAAAATCCGTGGCAGCATTGTGAACCCAACGTTCTTGTATAACTATCCATCATATATGGTTCCATTGGCACGCCGTAATGATGCCGATGAACGCAGAATTGATATGTATCAATTACTGGTATGTGGTGCAGAAATTTGCAAGGGATATTCAGAACTTGTAAATCCAATCCAACAGTTGGCTGCATTCGAAGAACAGGCCAAGAATATCGCCAATGGTGATGACGAAGCGTTCAACCCAGACAATGACTTTGTTCGTTCAATGGAACATGGATTCCCACCAATCTCTGGTGTGGGTATGGGGGTTGACAGATTGGCATGCATAATATTTGACCAACCCACAGCACGTGATATCGTTCTGTTCCCAATGATGAAATAAACAGGAAAAACATGTTAAATAAGAATACGGATAATGATATTAACTTACAAACACTGGAACACGACAGGAAAAATCTGGCGGCGATTGATCGTGCATTGGACAGTGGGCGTATCGATGATGCAACTGCGCAATATTTGCGTGGCCTGTATTCTGACAGTATGACATGGCTGCGTGAAGTATTTTATGTTTTGGGAAAATCGTTTGGTGCGCCCAAGGCGCCTGTTATGCGTTATGATTATGAATCAGACTGTGCAATTGATGAACCAATCAGGATTTCTGATATCAATCCATTGGTTCCGTACTTGGTAAATCACCGTTTAGATGCAGATCCAATGCGTAATCAGTTCTTTACCAGTTGTGCTGGTCACAGAATTGATTTGTCTGTATCATCTATTGTAACGGTTATTGTTGCTGCCCAGAAAAAGATAGACCGGGCGCTGGATAAAATCACAGGCAAATACTATTCTGATTATGTTAACGATGTTGCAAATGCAGCGTATGATGTTTTGTCTGCGCATGACAGGGCGGCATCTGCACGTGCCATCGCAGATAAAATTCGTGAAAAGTTTTCTGAAAGATATATCAGTACTGGGTCTGAAATGGTATTGTCCATCATTGGTGGTGGCCATGAAAAGATTGCTGTTGATTTAATTCGTGCTATTGACAGGGTTATGCCCCCATATTTCAGGTTGCGGGATGTATGGCGTGTAAAATGTTTATTTGATTTGATACCACAGGCACGTTTGTTTATTGAACGCCTGTATGAAATTATGCCAGACAGAATATTATCTGTTCGTGATAATTTCTATAACATGCAGAATCCACGTAACTATCGTGATGCCAAGGTTATAATCAATATCGGCAGGGACAGTGAACACATTGTTCCGATGGAAATTATCTGTCAGGTTCGAACGTTCTTTGAATTTGAACGCCAGACACACGGTGCGTATGAAGTTGCACGTAAAAACAAAAATTCTAAAAATAATATCGAAGCGAAAGTGGCTAATTTCATGGAAGACGGTGTAAAATCGTATAATCGTATGATTTGCCAATGTTTGGAAGATTTGTTTGAACGTGTTGGCTGGAATATCTTGTATTCCAGAAATAATAATATTTCTATATTCGAAGGTTTTCCAAAAGAATGCACCCTGTATTATCCGCCCAAGGTTTTGGATAACATTTTGGAAAAGTTGGATGACGCCCTGGAAAACGAGGTTTTTCACGTAGAAAACGCCCCCGTAAAACTGTCCAAGCACCAAGAAAGTCATATTTTCCACTTTATGGCACGCTTTGTTCTGGTTTCTGCGATGCCATATATGCAACGTGACTGGAACGTGCCTGCGACCAGCCAGGCGGGCAAATTGTTTAACTTTGTTATGAACGAAGTTCAACGGTATTATAAAAAATAAAATATCAGACCCGTTTCATGCGGGTCTTTTTATTCCCCTTGCTTTAATTGCCCAAAAATGTAAAAATTATATCAGGTTCTTATCTGTCTTACAGAACCATAACAAGCATAACAAAGGATTACGATTATGCGACAAGGAAAAGTAAAATGGTATAACGGTAAAAAGTGTTTTGGGTTTATTGCACCTGATACACCAAACGCAGACGGCAACACAGATGATGTATTTGTTCATTCCAGTTCATTAAAGGCCGCTGGCATCAGATTTTTAAACGAAAACGACATTGTCGAATTCGAAGAAGAAGTACGTAATGGCAAATTGTCTGCAACAACAATTGCTGTTGTTCAGCGTGACGAAGAATCCGCACTGCGATTCCAAGAACGCCGTGCAGAACGCAGACGTGCGGCCGAAGAACGCAAACAGCGTGCAGAAAAATCATCCCGCCGTGGGTTTGCATTTTGGAAAAAATAATTCTGAATAAATCTAAAAAAATCCCCCAAACGGGGGATTTTTTATTTCTGAATAAAGTGTACGCTGTATTGTGGTTTTTTATCGTTCCCCAATGCGGCACGTACAACCTTGTTTGACGCAACCTGAACCGCACGTACCAGATTATTTCTGTCTTTGCGTTCGGCCTTGGTCAAACCATCGATTGCCTTGGATATTTCAATTTGAATCTGACGTTTCATAAATCCTGTTTCGTCTGTTTCAAAAATACCAGCACTTGAAACCTCTGGAACGCCTTTCAAAAATCCACGCTTGTCAACGGGCAGGGTGACAAATACCGCACCATTTGATGCAATCTTTTTAC
>JAGBCZ010000026.1 GCA_017937735.1 Alphaproteobacteria bacterium
AAGATATTTGGACAAATCGAAACCAAGGAACAATTTGATGCCTTGCGTATCACAATTGCGTCCCCAGAAGAAATTCTGTCCTGGTCCCATGGCGAGGTTAAAAAACCAGAAACCATTAACTATCATTCCATGAAACCAGAATCCGAAGGTTTGTTTTGCCAACAGATTTTTGGACCTGTAAAAGATTATGAATGTGCATGCGGAAAATATAAAAGAATTAAGTTCCGTGGTGTTGTCTGTGAACGTTGTGGCGTAGAAGTTGGATCTTCTGCTGTTCGCCGTGAACGTATGGGACATATTAAATTGGCAATGCCTGTTGCACACACTTGGTTCTTACGCGAAGGTAAAATTGCGACATTGTTGAATAACTTGCCACAGAAAAAGTTGGAACAGGTTATTTCATACGATGCGTATATCGTTATTGAACCAGGTTTAACAAATTTAAAACAATATGATGTTATCAGCGAAGACGAATATCAATCTGCGGTCGAAGAATTCGGCGCAGATGCGTTCCGTGTTGGTATTGGCGCCGAAGGTGTACGTAACATCATCGCAAATTTAGATATGGGCGATGAACGCACACGTCTGCGTGCAGAATTGGCAGAAACAAAATCCGAAGCAAAACGCAAAGGTATCATCAAACAATTAAAACTGGTTGAGTCCTTCTTGGATTCTAAAACAGAACCAGCATGGATGCTGCCGGATATTATCCCTGTTATCCCACCTGATATGCGTCCATTGGTAACATTGGATGCGGGGCATGTTGCTGCGTCTGACTTGAACGATTTATATCGCCGTGTAATCATCCGTAACAATCGTTTGAAACGTTTTATGGAAATGCACGCACCTGATATCATTATCCGCAATGAAAAACGTATGTTACAAGAAGCGGTTGATTCATTGTTCGACAACGGCCACAAGGCACGTCCAATGGTATCACAGAACCGCCGTCCATTGAAATCATTGTCTGATTCATTGCGTGGTAAATCTGGTCGTTTCCGTATGAACATGTTGGGTAAACGTGTTGACTATTCTGGTCGTTCGGTTATCGTATCTGGTCCAACATTAAAATTGCATCAGGTTGGTCTGCCAAAGACGATGGCACTGGAATTGTTTAAACCATTTGTTTATGCACGTTTGATGGCTGGCGATTATGCAAATACATTGAAAACAGCACGTAAAATGGTTGAAAACGGCGAAGATGTTGTATGGGAAATCTTGGAAAAGGTTATTCATGAACATCCAGTATTGTTGAACCGTGCGCCATCATTGCACCGTTTGTCACTGTTGGCATTTGAACCAGTATTGATTGAAGGCAAGGCAATCCGTCTGCACCCATTGGTATGTAAGGGCTTTAACGCTGACTTTGACGGTGACCAGATGTCTGTTCACGTTCCAATTTCATTAGAAGCACAGTTAGAAGCACGCACGTTAATGCTGTCTTCGAACAACGTATTGTCACCTGCGAACGGTGAACCAATGATTGTTCCATCCCAAGACATGGTATTGGGTGTTTACTATATCTCTTTGATTAACGGTGAACACGATGATAAATCACCACGTTTTGCGAATATGGACGAAGTTCAATTGGCGCTGGAAAACAATGCAATTACATTACACACACCAATTGTTGCACGTATCAAAGGTAAAACATATAAAACAACCGCTGGCCGTATGATTCTGGGTGAATTGTTACCAGACTGTGACAATATGCCATTTGATTTGGTTAACAAGGTTATGCCTGTAAAAGAAATCAAGGCATTGTTGGCAACAACGTACGAACGTTGCGGCGACAAAGCGATGATTATGCTGGCAGACGCATTAAAGAACACTGGTTTTGAACAGGCTGCACGCAGTGGTATTTCCATTGGATTTGACGATATCGTTATTCCAGAAGAAAAGAAGACCATGATTGCAGAATCTGAAAAAGCAGCAGCAGAAATCGAAGAACAATATCAAAACGGTTTGTTGTCTGGTGGTGAACGTTATAACAAGTTGATTGACTTGTGGCAGAAAACAACCGACAAACTGGGTGATATGGCGTATGCTGCATTGGGTAAATCCAGTGGCGACAAATGGAATTCTGTATACATGATGGCGTTATCTGGCGCCCGTGGTTCTAAACGTCAGATTCAGCAGTTGGCTGGTATGCGTGGTATGATGCAGAAACCAGACGGTTCTATTATCGAAGTTCCAATTATTTCGAACTTTAAAGAAGGTCTGACCATGTCTGAATACTTTACATCCACCCACGGTGCGCGTAAAGGTATGTCGGATACTGCGTTAAAGACTGCTGACGCTGGTTACTTGACACGCCGTTTGGTTGAATTGTCACAGAACACAGTTATCACAGAACACGACTGTGGCACAACAGACTTTATTACTGCAAAACCTGTATATCAGGGTTCGACATTGTCTGTTGCGCTGGGTGACGTTGTTTTGGGACGTACTGCGGCACATGACGTTGTTCATCCAATCACAAAAGAAGTTATTGTCCCGGCTGGCGAATTGATTACCAAGGCTGCGGCAAAACAAATCAATGAATCAGGTCTGCCATCTGTTGATGTTCGCAGTGTACTGACATGCTGTTCAGACGGCCTGTGTGCAAAATGTTATGGTATGGACTTGTCCAGAAATGCATTGGTACACGTTGGCGAAGCGGTCGGTGTTGTTGCAGGACAGTCAATTGGTGAACCTGGTACACAGTTGACATTGCGTACTTTCCACATTGGTGGTATTGCTGCCGGTGGCGCAGAAAGTCACTTTATCGAAGTACCTGTATCAGGCACAATCAAACTGTCTGGTGTTAACACAATTAAAAACAGTGCAGGCCGTGTTGTGGTATTAAGCCGTAACGGTAAACTGGCTGTTGTAGATAACGAAGGCAAAGAATTGTTCAGCAGTAACTTGCCATACGCATCTATGTTGATTGTTAACGATGGCGACAGTGTTGAAAAGGGTGCCAAGGTTGCAGAATGGGATCCATATTCAAATACAATTATCGCTGAAAAAGACGGTATTGTTAACTTTAACGACTTGATTGAAAACGTTTCATATCAAGAAGAAGTTGATTCCATGACAGGTATCGTATCGCGCAAGGTTATTAACTGGAAAACAAATACAAAGAAGGCATTAAAACCTGCGGTTACATTGGTCGATGACAAGGGAAATGTTATTTCCTTGGGCGGGAAAAAGATTGCAGAATATCTGTTGCCAATCTATTCCGTATTGAATGTTGCCAATGGTGACAAGGTTGTTGCAGGTGATGTCTTGGCCCGTATCCCAGTTCAAACAAAACGTACAGGCGATATTACAGGTGGTTTGCCACGTGTTAACGAATTGCTGGAAGTACGCCGTCCAACAAACCCAGCATTGCTGGCGGAAATTGATGGTACAATCGAACTGGAAGACGCTAAAAACAAAATTATTATCCGTATTGAACCAACAGACGGCACAGCACCTGTTGAATATGCGGTACCAAAGGGAACAAACCTGTTGGTACGCAGTGGCGATGTTGTGAAAAAGGCTGAAAAACTGGTTGATGGTGACCCTGTACCACAAGATATCTTGCGTATCTTGGGACAGAAAGCCTTGGCAACCTTTATGGTTGAACAGATTCAGCAAGTTTATCGTCTGCAAGGCGTGGTAATCAATGACAAACATATTGAAATTCTGATACGTGAAATGACACGCCGTGTCGAAATCACAAACCCAGGTGACACAGGATTCTTGATGGGTCAGGTTGTTGACCGTGTTGATTTCGAAGAAGAAAACGCACGTGTTGCACGTGATAACGGTAAACTGGCCGAAGCATCACAGGTCTTGGTTGGTTTGACACGTGCATCATTGACATCACGTTCATTTATTTCAAACGCATCGTTCCAACAGACAACCAAAGTATTGGTTGATGCTGCAATCAGCGGTTCAACAGATAAATTGGTTGGTATCAACGAAAACTTGATTGTTGGTCGTTTGATTCCAATTGGAACAGGTGCATACGTTCGCCGTGTCCGTGAAATTGCCAAAGAAGAAGAAAAGGCAGAACGCTTGGCACGCGAAGGTAATGGTCAACAACAATTGTTGGATATCTAATATCCTGCAATTATAAACATTACGCCCAGTATGGTAAATGCACCACACTGGGCGTGTGTATCTAAACAAGGTAATAATATGGACAAAATACCTGCGATTTATTGTGATATTGATGGTGTTGTATGTGAAAAATTTGCAACACCAAATTATGATCGTTTTGGTGCGCCAAATCGCAATATGATTGATATATTGAATGTTTTGGGCCAGAAATTTACGATTGTATTTATCACAGGTCGTTGGGCAATGGGTCAGACCAAGGTAGAAGACCATATTAACAATTTATTGCCAAACATAAAAAAACTAATTTTCTGCAAACGGCATGATTATGCTGGTACAACTGCGGAATTTAAATTGGCAAAAATAAAAGAACTAGAATCTGCGGGTTATCAGTTTTATATGGGGCTGGACGACCACAGTGCTGTTATTGGTTTAATGCACAATCATGGTATGTTTTGTGCCCAGGTACTGTCAGATTAAACTTTTGCTTGCAAATTGGCAGAATTTGAATACAATAGAACAGTTATAAAAATAAAAAGGATAAAAAATGGCAACGCCAAAAAGTAAAACAAGTAAAGCACGCAGTGCACAACGCCGTTCACATGATGCATTATCTGTAATGCCATGTGGTGTATGCAAAACATGCGGTGAAAAGAAACGTCCACATCATATTTGTCCTGCATGCGGTGCAAAATAATTTAAACAACCAAACATTTGGGGGACAAAAGGCAGAATGCAGGGCACCACGGTGACCTTTTCTGCTTTTTTTATGTACTATGTCAGAAGAAAAGAAAATAATCGCAATCGATGCAATGGGCGGTGACAAAGGACCAAATGCGGTCCTGGGTGGCATCAACCAGTTCTTGTATCAAAATGGCGAAAACAGTGTTCATTTCCGTGTTTTTGGTAATGAAAAGGTATTGCGTAAACTGTTGGCAAAATATCCACGTGTTGCACGTAATATTGATGTGATTCATGCGCCAAATGTCATCAAGGGTACAGACAAGGTTATGGATGTTCTGCGTCATGCCCAAGATACATCTATGTACATGGCAATCAAGGATGTCCGTGAAGGGAATTCTGCCGCCGTTATCAGTGCTGGTAACACAGGTATGTTAATGTCTTTGTCAAAATTGGCATTAAAAACAATCGATGGAATTGCCCGTCCTGCGATTACAACAATGTTACCATCTGGGGCAGGGGACAGCCGTGTTGTTGTTCTTGACTTGGGTGCAAACGTTCATTGTGATGAAAATATTTTGTTTGATTTTGCCGTCCTGGGCAGCGTTTATGCCGAAGTTGTGGGTAAAATGCCAAAACCAAAACTGGGGGTTTTAAACATTGGTTCCGAAGAAACCAAGGGTAATGAAACATTGGTGCATTTGAACAAAGTATTGACAGAAAATAAAGATAGCCTGCCATACGATTACATCGGTTTTGTAGAGGCAAATGATATCAGTGCTGGCCGTGTTCAGGTTGTTGTAACAGATGGTTTTACGGGTAATATTGTATTAAAGACTGTCGAAGGTACTGCAAAATTGATAAAACGTGTTATCGTTGAAAACTTTAAGAAATCTGTTTTGGCGATAATTGGTGCGTTTTTCTTGGTACATGTGTTCAAGCGGTTAAAGCATAAGATTGACCCACGTTCGTATGCGGGTGCAACGTTCTTGGGGTTGCGTGGTTTTGCATTTAAAACACATGGTAACAGTGATGCGCTGGCGTTTGCGAATTCGATTAAGTACGCATCTGACCTGACCAAGGCGAACCTGAACGGTTTAATCGAAGAACGTGCCAAGGCATTATCGGACATTCGTGCAAAATTACAAGAAACAGAATAAAAAACACCGCCCAAATGGGCGGTTTTTATTTCTTTTGAATTATTGGTTGGAAATTACAAGTTTTGCGGAAATTATCAGGATTCCAAATTTGAAAACTGTTACCACGGCCGACAAATAATGCATTGTCCTTTATTCTGGCGTGCTTTTTTAGTTCAGGACTGATGATTATCCGGCCGGTCACATCAAATGCCATCTGTTGGGCGTTTGCGAACAAATTATCAAATTTATCATCGTCTGCATCGGCCAGTTTTTCTAAGCGTGCCATTGAAACGCCTTCGATACAGTTATGTGTTGGTGAACAATATAAAACAACACCCTGAAATTCGTCATTTGCGACCACAGCCCGAAATTTTGCAGGCACAGAAACCCGCCCCTTGGCATCGACCCGATTTTCATAAGATGACAGAAATAGTGACATTTATATGCTTTTTGCCCATTGTTACTGGATATTTTATCATATATCAATATGGTTGTCAAAGACATGTAATAATACTTTTATGGTATTTTATGGTTTTTCAAAATAAAAATAAAAAAATTGCAATAAAATGAAAATAATTAAATTTTATGCTTGACCTGCGATTCGTTTTTGTTCTAAGATGTTTGTATAGACAAGGGAAAAAGAAATAAAAAGCCCAGATTTGCGCAGAGTTGGCGGATTTTTGGGAAAAATAAAAAAACAAAAAATTTTTATCGGACGATTTTGTAAATACATCGGTATTTACAAAAAAATAAGATAAAACAACAACAAATGCCCGAAAGGAGGGGAAAACGCGCATGCAAAAAAATATCAAAGAAATCATGATTGCCTTGAATCAAGTCCTGACAACTACTGTTTGGGTTAACGCAGATCGTCAGATTATATCACTGGCTGATGAATTAAAGATTGGTTCGAACAATGCGCCACGTTCAATCGAAGATTTGCCACGTACATCATTGGTTGGTGCGTATGTTTCGTTACAAATTCGTACAGATAATTTTGAAATTCCAGCAGAAAGCATGGATACAAAAGCGTTGGCGTTACGTGTCAAAGAATTAGTCTTTGCCGAAGCGAAAAAGATTATTGACGCAGCCGACAGCACAGTTTCGTCCGCAGACGGCGTTGCGATGGCCGCATAAAACGGCCCTAATGCGCGTACAGGACAATCAGTTTCCGGATAACCGGAAGGAAGGGAGCAACTGTCACCAAGTAATTGGTGGCAGTCGTTTTTTCTTGTAAATATGGATGTCGTTAGATAGAATAATAAATGTTGCGGACGGTGTTGTGATTGGGTGTGGGTAACCTGCCATAAGTGACATTAAAAACTCTAACAATTGGTTGGGCTGTGTGGAATATATTGAATAACACACGCAATTCGTAACGATTGTGCTTATACCCCAACCGCTTTACATTGTATTTTTGGTGGTTTTTTCCTTGCAAATATGCATATTTTAGGTAAAATGTTACTTGTCACAGGCGGTTGTCTGTGATGGGCATAAGCAACCCTATCAGTACGTGTCATGAGTGAC
Source organism: Alphaproteobacteria bacterium (assembly GCA_017937735.1). Next base: position 7,437 of record JAGBCZ010000026.1, read on the forward strand.
ATTAAAAACTCCAACCCCCAGTTGGTTGGAGTGTGTGGAATATATCGAATAACACACGCAATTCGTACTGATTGTGCTTATACTCCAACCACTTGAATTTTTTCAGTGGTTTTTTGTTTATATTTACAAAAGGGGGCGTATATGCATCAAGAAGAAGAACGTGAATTTTATCAGCACTTGGGTCGTGTTTTACGTGAATTGCGTGAAAAACAGGGGTTAAGACAATCAGATGTCGCAGATTTTATGGGTGTGACATTCCAACAGGTGCAAAAATATGAAAAAGGTACAAACAGATTGACGGTTCTTGCCTTGATGGAATATGCGGACGCCTTGGATGTTCATCCGTCTGTATTTTTTGATGGTGATTTAATCAGTGCGCATAGTTGTATTCTGAATCCACGTTTAATCAAAAAAAATTTAAATATGATATACAAATCGTTGTCTAATATAGAGGCGGAATTAACAAAGAAGCAATAATATATTTTCCTTGCAAATATATATTTTTACTGTAAAATTGGTCTTGACTTTGCGGGTGGGCGCATGGTCAGTCCGATTAACCCCACAAGACCCCCAGAGAGATTTTAGGTGGCCATGCCGCCCGAAAACTTGGTGAAGGGTGGCAAACTTTGATGAATATTTCCTTATGAAAGATTTATCCAAAGATTTATTTAATCCATTATCTGGCGAAGATTTTGTCCAGATGTTTGACGCAAACTATGGTTCCCAAGAAACATTACAAGGCTATGCAACCAAGGGTACAGTAAAAGATATCCGTGGTGATTTTGCTATGGTTGATGTTGGCTTGAAATCCGAAGGTCGCGTTCCATTAAAAGAATTTGGCGCATCAGTACCATCTGTTGGCGACATCATTGACGTTTTTGTTGAACGTTATGAATCACGCGAAGGTACAGCGGTTCTGTCTTATGCCAAGGCACGTGCAGAAAAAGCATGGAAAGACTTGGAAAAAACAGTTGCCGAAGGTATTGATCCAGAAGGTACAATTATCGATGTTGTACGTGGTGGTTTCACTGTTGATATCAATGGCGTATTTGCATTTATGCCATCATCACAGGTTGATCATAAACCAATCCGCGATGCAAAATCTTTGATTGGTCTGAAAGACAAATTCCGTGTTTTGAAAATGGATGCATTGCGCACAAACGCAATCGTATCACGCCGTGCAATTCAATCTGATACAATCGCAGCTGCACAGAAAGAAGCAATGAAAAACATTGAACTGGGTGCTGTTGTCGAAGGTACAGTTAAAAACATCACAGATTATGGTGTATTTATTGACTTGGGCGGTATTGATGGTTTGTTACATGTAACAGACTTGTCATGGAAACGTGTAAATCATCCACGTGAATTGGTACATGTTGGCGAAAAGATTAAAGTCAAGGTTATCCAATTCGATCCTGAAACACACCGTATTTCATTGGGTGCAAAACAACTGGAAGAAGATCCATGGGAAACAGCATCACGTGCGTTCAACGTTGGTGATACAGTATCTGGCAAGGTATCTTCATTAACAGATTATGGTGCATTCATTGATTTGGGCAACAATATCGAAGGTTTGGTTCACATGTCTGAACTGTCCTGGACAAACAAGAATATCCTCCCAAGCAAAGTTTTGCAAAACGGTCAGGATATCAACGTTGTTGTTCTGGGCATTGACCAAGATAAACGCCGTATTTCATTGGGTTACAAACAACTGCAACCAAATCCATGGAAACAGTTTGCTGAAACACACAATGTTGGCGATGTAATCACAGGCCCAATTAAAAATACAACTGAATTCGGTTTGTTTGTGGCCCTGACACCAGAATTAGATGGTATGGTTCATATCTCTGATTTGTCTTGGAACAAATTGGACGAAGAAGAATTGAAAAAATTCGTTCGTGGCCAAGAAGTAACAGCGAAAATTTTGGACATCAATCCAGAAAAAGAACGTGTTACATTGGGTATCAAACAATTAACTGAAAGCGCAGAAAACAACGCTGTATCTATCAAGAAAGGCGCTGTTGTATGTGGTACAGTTTCCGAAATCACACCAGATGAACTGATTTTGGCATTGCCAGGTGATGCACGTGGTGTAATCCGCCGTACAGACCTGTCACGTGAAAAATCAGAACAGGATACAGGCAAATTTAACATTGGTGATTCTGTCGAAGCATCAGTTGTATCTGTTGAAGACAACACAGTTAAATTGTCTATCCGTGCATTACAAGTGACCTTAGAAAAACAAGCAGTCAAAGAATTCTCGAACGAAGCAGACAGTGGTTCTGTTTTGGGCGACATTTTGGGCGCTGCAATCGAAAACAGCAAAAAATAATTTGTATGTTTTTGAATAAAATTAACTGGGCAAAATTTGCCCAGTTTTATTTTTTATGGTAAAATACGTGCATGACAAATAAACCACAGATGATTTTAATGATGGGGGGCCAGGGCGTAGGCAAGGGGGCTTGTTCACGTATGCTGATGGCGTCTCATAATTATAAACACATTGAAACAGGCGCAATTTTGCGTTCTATGCCACCTGAATCAGATGTTGCAAAAACGATTTCTGCGGGCAACTTGGTAACGGACGAAATGCTGTTTGATATAATGCAATCTGAAATTGATATAAATTCAGATATTATATTGGACGGATTTCCACGTAAACTATCCCAGGCCCAATGGCTGGTTGATAATTATGCAGATATTTTTGATATCCACGCATTGTATTTATCTGTGCCAACAGAAATAATGATTCAACGTATACATAAACGTAATCGAGAAGGCGGAAAGCGTATCGATGATTCATCGCCAGAAATAATTCAAAGACGGATTGATAATTATTTTAAAATAACAATGCCAGCGATTGATTGGTTGCGTGAATGTCCACGTGTTAAATTTACAGAAATAGACGCCAGTGGCGATATAAACGATAATATGAACCAAATTATCACAGCATTACAGCGATAAATTGTCTGTGTTACAGAATTAAAAATCCCCCAAACGGGGGATTGTTTATATTTCTGCACGAATTTCTTCGACCTCGTAACATTCAACACGGTCGCCTTCTTTCAAGTCATTATACTTATCAAAAGACATACCGAATTCAACGCCACCAGATACTTCTTTTACTTCGTTCTTTTCACGGCGCAGTTGCCCAATCTTGCCATCATAGATAACAACATTGTTACGCAACAGGCGTACAAATGCATCTTTCTTAATCGTGCCTTCGGTCATGCGGCAACCTGCAACACGAACACCTTTGCCAACGGTAAACAGTGCGATAACGTCTGCGTACCCGATAAATGTTTCGCGTTTTTCTGGTGCCAGTTTACCAGACAAGATTTCTTTGATTTCATCTGTAATGCGGTACACAACGCTGTGATATCTGATGTCGACACCGTTTGAACGTGCCATGTCACGTACAACAGAATCTGCACGTACGTTAAATGCAACAATCACAGCCCCAGACGCAGTCGCCAAGCGAATATCGCCTTCGGTAATTTGACCAACCCCAGATGACAATATTTCAACACCAACCTTGTCTGTATTGATATCTTTGACCATGTCTGAAATTGCTTCGACTGAACCTTGAACGTCTGCACGCAGGATAATTGGCAAGATAAGTTTCTTGTTGTCATCACGTTTTGCAAACAGTTCTTCCAGACTGGAACGTTTAACGGCATTTGCCTTGTCTTTAATTTTTTGTGCGCGATATGCGGCGACTTCACGTGTTTGTGCCTCGCTTTCCATAACACGCAGTTCGTCACCTGCACCCGGCACAGTATTCAGCCCCAATACCACAGCTGGCTGACCAGGGCGTACAGATTTTACACGTTCGCCATTTGAATTTATCAGACCACGAACACGACCAAACGTTTCGCCAACAACGAACACATCACCGATTTTCAGTGTGCCTTGACGCATCAGTACAGTTGCAACCGCCCCCAGTCCTTTTTCCTGTTTTGCTTCGACCACGTATGCGACCGCCGGCATATCTGCATCTGCTTTTAATTCCATCATTTCTGCCTGTAACAGAATTGCTTCTTCCAGTTTGTCCAAGCCAATCTTTTTGGTTGCAGAAATTTCAACGCATTGAACATCGCCACCCATTTCTTCGACTTGAACTTCTTGTTGCAACAGGTCTGTTTTTACACGCAGTGCATTTGCTTCGGGCAAGTCAATTTTATTGATTGCGACAATAAACGGTACGTTTGCAGCACGAATATGGTTAATCGCTTCGATTGTTTGTGGCATGATAGAATCATTTGCCGCCACAACCAACACAACAATATCCGCCATCTGTGCGCCACGTGCACGCATTGCTGTAAATGTTTCGTGCCCCGGTGTATCCAAGAATGTAATCATTGCGCCAGATTTTGTTTTAACTTCGTACGAAGACACATGTTGTGTAATTCCGCCGGCTTCGCCTGCGGCAACATTTGCGTTGCGGAATGCGTCCAGCAAAGATGTCTTACCATGGTCAACGTGTCCCACAACGGTTACAACAGGCGCACGTGGTGTCAGATTTTCTGGATTTGGTTCACGTTCCAGAATTTCTGCGTATGGTTTAACATCGACACGCTTTACAGTTGCGCCAAATTCACCAGCAATCAATTCTGCTGTATCGGCATCAATCGACTGATTTACAGACACCATCATGCCCATTTCCATCAGTTTTTTGATAACATTACCGACTTTTTCTGCCATCGCAGCAGCCAAATCTTTGACTGTAATTGTGTCGCCCAGTGTTACAACGTGTTCAACCTTTTGTGGCGCAGAAAATACTGCACGTGCCTTTTCACGAAAGCGTTTCAGCGATGCTTCTGATCTGCGGCGATTTGCGCCACGCAGACCGATTTCATCATCGTCTTCGCCATCGCCCATAACGATATCACGCAGGTGGATTTTGCCAGACTTTTTAAAATCTTTTTTTGAATTATTAAATCTGGAACCACGTTCTTCGTCATCGTTGTCACGGTTTTTGCGACTGGCACCTGCCACAGCATTGTTTGTAAATACTTTTGGCTGTTGTGCGTGTTTCTGACGTGCTGGCTGGTTATTATCGTCCGCAGATTCAACATCTGTATTTGCGTTTTCACGTGCAGCCAACTGTGATTTAACCTGTTGGTATTCACGGTTTTCACGTTCGATTTCTGCTGCACGTGCTGCACGTGCTGCTTCTTCTTCGGCTTCACGTTTTTTACGTTCTTCTTCACGTGCCTTGGCGGCGGCCAACACTGCACGCAGTTTTTCATCTGCAGCATTTTTTGGTGCCGCAGGTGTATTTGGTTCATCACGCAGTTCTTTGTTGCCAGGTGCGACAACACGGCGGCGGCGTTCTACGAACACCGCATCGCCTTTTTTGCTGCGTACCGCATCAGTTGTTACAGATTTTCCAAGTGTCAATGTTGCCATATATGCCACCTTGTTTTATTGTTTATTTTATTCTTCGTTTTGTTCGATATTGTATGCGATTTCACGTGCTTTCATAATTACACGACCCGCCAAACGGTTCGAGAATGTATCTTCGCCCAATATTTCAATCAGTTCATCTGTTGCCAAGTCCGCCAAATCAGCCAATGATTTGATACCTGCTTGACCCAGTTGCATAATGATTGGACGTTTGATAAATGTAAAGTTCAACAAGTCATCAGACATACCGATTTTATGACCTTCTTCGAAATAGTTTTGTTCAATTCTGTCCAGATAGTCTTTTGCACGTTTTTGTAATTCCGCAGCCAATTCAGGGTTAAATCCTTCGATTTCTTCCAGTTCTGCGATATCAACAAATGCGATTTCTTCGATTGTGCGGAACCCTTCGGTGATTAACAGTTGTGCAATCATTTCATCAACATCCAGTGCACCGATAAACAGTTCTGTTTTTTCTTTGAATTCTTTTGCACGTTTTTCTTGTTCTTCTGTTTCGTTCATAATATCGATATTCCAGCCTGTCAATTGTGATGCCAGTCGAACGTTTTGACCACGGCGACCAATTGCCAAAGACTGTTGATCTTCGTTTACAACGACAGCTGCCGTGCGTGTATCTTCGTCAACGATGATTTTTGCGACCTTGGCAGGTTGCATTGCATTAACGATAAATACAGCAGGGTCTTCGGAATACAAGATAACGTCAATTTTTTCGCCATGGCATTCGTTGATAACAGGTTGGATACGTGTACCCTTGATACCAACAGTCATACCAACTGCATCAATTGATGGGTCTTGTGTTTCCACAGCGATTTTTGCGTGTGAACCTGGGGCACGTGCCACAGATTTAATTTTAATAATGCCTTCGTAAATTTCAGGAACTTCTTGAACAAACAGTTTTTCCATGAACATTGGATGTGTACGTGTCAAGAAAATCTGTGGACCTGTATTAGAACGAACAACGTCCATAATTAACGCACGAACACGGTCGCCAACCGCCAATTTTTCCCCAGGAATCAATTCTGTGCTTTTGATATAACCTTCGGCTTTACCGTTGATGTCAACGAACACACTGCCGAATTCGATGCGTTTTACAACACCGCTGACGATATCGCCGATTGTATCTTTGAATTCTTCGAATTGGCGGCCTTTTTCTGCATCACGAACACGTGTTGTCATCATTTGTTTTGCAGTTTGGAACGCCATACGTCCAAATTCTGGTTCTGGTAATGCGTCTTCAACAACATCGCCAACAGATGGGTCTTTTGCATATTTTTTTGCCTGTGCCACGGTCAGCATTGTATCAGGATTATATTCTTCGCCTGCGGCTTCAACAGATTCAATAACATCGAACAAGCGTTTTACATGAATTGCGCCATTTTTTCTATCGATATTTGCGATGATATTAAATTCTTCGCCATATTTATGTTTTGCAATTTTTGCGATTGCCGCTTCCAGTGATTCAATAACTATTTCACGATCGATTTGTTTTTCTTGGGCCAAAGAATCAATAGCCAACAACAAATCTTGACGAGGCATAGATACAAAAGACATTTGTTTACTCCTTTGTGTTTTTCAGATGTCTTATTGAAAGAGCGGGGTTTTTCAACCCCGCCCTTAAAAAATTATTTAAGAACACTGTGTATTATATACACGAATCGCAAAAATACAAGGAAAAAAATATATACATAAAAAGTGTGGCGTTGTGTTTTTTTTTGATTTATAATCTGGGCACTATGAAGAACTTTATAAAAAACTTGTTTATGCCAGCAGCAAGCAAAACAACAGCTGGTGCATTGGCGGCCAAATTTGGCTTGGAATTACGTGGCGATGCAAATGCGCCTGTGCGTGGTGTTGCGCCGATTGCAGATGCAAGACCTGGTCAATTGGCATTTTATTCCACAGAACAAAACAGTAATGCGTTCAAGATTTTGCCAATATCTGTATTGGAAAACACACGTGCAACTGTAATTTTGGTTCAACCAGAAATGGCCAAACACGCCCCTAGTGGTACAACGCTGTTAATTACAGACAGTCCACGTGGCAATATTGTCAAGATTCTGGGCGAAATTTATCGTGAAAAACCACGCTTTGGTATCAGTAAACATGCATTTATTGAACGTGGTGTATTCTTTCGTAAAAAGCGCACAAATTATGTGGGCCAGTTTGTAACAATTGAACGTGGTGCATCTATTGAACCAGGGGTTAAGATTTATCCAAACGCATTTATTGGTCGTGGCGTTGTGCTGGGGCGCAATACCGTTGTACACAGTGGTGCGCATATTGAAAATGCAACTATTGGTGCAGACAGTGTGATAAATGCGAACGCTGTTATTGGCAAAGATGGGTTTGGTTACACACGTCAAAATGGTAAAAATGTATTTATCCCACATGTTGGCCGTGTTGTGATTGGTGAACGTGTATCGATTGGTGCAAATACATGTGTTGACCGTGGTGCTATGACAGATACAACGATTGGCGACGGAACCAAGATTGATAATTTGTGCCAGATTGCACACGGTGTTGTAATTGGTTCTGAATGTTTCTTGGCCAGTGGTACCGGAATTGCAGGTGGCGTTGTTGTTGGTGACCGTGCGTTATTGGGTGGCCATGTTGGTATTGCCAATGGTGTTAAAATTGGAAACGATGCATCGATTGGCGCAAACAGTGGCGTGTTCCGTAACGTTCCAGATGGGGAAAGTTATATGGGATATCCTGCGGGGCCAGGTACAGAATTTATGCGTCATTATGCGTGGTTGCGTAAAAATTCAAAGAAATAACGGTGAAAAAATGATTGCAGATATAAAAGAGATTGAAAAAGTAATTCCACATCGTGGCGACATGCGCATGGTGGATGAAATTCGTGAATATTCTGACAGCAGTGCTGTTGGCGTTAAATATGTTCGTGATGACGAATTTTGGTGTGCTGGGCATTTTCCTGGCAATCCAATTATGCCAGGTGTATTACAGGTCGAAGCGCTGGCTCAAACCGCATGTTTTGTTGCGTTTAAACGTTTTTCTGACCAAGAACGCCGTGACATGTTGGGGTATTTTACCACAATGGAAAAAATTAAGTTTTCGCACATGGTGCGCCCAGGTGATAAATTGGAATTACATGTCGAACTGTTGATGAGTAAGATGAGTATGTACAAATTCCACGGAATTGCGATGGTGGCTGGTAAAAAGGTTGCAGAATCAACATTTACCGCAGTAATACAAAAAGTTGTAAAATAAAATCCCCAAAATGGGGATTTTTTTTATTCTCCTTTGTCATTCCTGCGAAGGCAGGAATAGGGACTTTAATTTCTTCCCGTGTTGTACAACGGTGGGGTGTTGGCTCGTTTCGCTTTGTGCTGGATAAAAAAATCCCCCATTTGGGGGATTTGTTTTATGGAATAGCCTCGCATGTAAGTCCTGCATCTTCCAGTCTTTTTCCGGATGGGCATTTACATCCTTTGAATTCTGTCCATACACCACCGTTTGCGGTGCAATTAGTATCAGAATTTGCATTAGACAGATATAACATACCCTTACCAATCAAAAGCATGTCAGGGACTTTTGAATCATCGACACCTGTTGTTGTTCTTACACATTCTGTACCTTTATTATCTAAATTATAGCACCAATACAGACTGCCCAATGTATAACCCGCAGTAACCGATATCAAATCACCATTTTTTTCATCTGGGGTGTCCAATGTTGTATCAAGTACAGCCTTGGTTGTTGGCGTATATCCTGTTGCAAAACGTGCCATTCCGTTCAGATTATATGTTACGTTGCTTTCGGTTGCGTTGCTACCGTTAACAGCGTTCATATTGTGAACCCACGAAACGATTGCGTCTGGTGTTGGTGTTTCTGTTGCATCACCGTTTACTGACATACATGTTATAATCTGTGATTTACATGCGTTAATCGCATAATTCGCCTGTGCGGTATAGTTATTCGAACTTAAACAAGAATTAACATCAGAAATACAATTTTCTGCATAACTGCTGATGATTTCATCTTGGGCAACCTTAATCTGTGTTAAGGTACGCTGCAAGTATTCACGAATAACCTGGTTGTTGTTCTTGTATTTCTTGTTGTCGTATGTATAGTTCTGACATTTGTTCAACACAGATGCACACATACCGTACGCCTTGTTATCCTTGATATAACCAATTTTATGTTGCAAATATGGTACAAGGATTTCACTTGTTTCCGTTACTTCTGATTCATTGATATGTGCGCCAATGTAATCAATCAGACTGCCATTTGCAAGCCATGCGTTATTATTTGTGCCACCGTCTTTATATGCCCATGTCGCATATAATCCTGTTGTATGTTGTACAGGCGCCGGTGCTACGCTTTGTGTTGAATCTTCAATAAGCCAGCCTGGGGTTGAACCGATAACAACTTCGCCGTTAACGATGTATTTGCCGGTTGGGTCCAGACAGTTTTCATAATCTGTGCCACAAACAAAGTCGTCTTGCATACATGAATCCAGTGCATTTACGCAACCACGCAAATCGTAAGAATTCTTTTGCTGTGCGACCATCAAACGTGCCTTTTGCAAGACTGCCTTGGCGTTACGGACAGTACGGTTCATGTTTTCATTGGAATCTGTTAATGCACGTTCGTATGCGATACATTGTTTATCGATTTCCAAGTCGTATGAATTTGTGATTATAGAGATATCAACACCCTGGGCCTGACATGTGTTTAATACTGCTGATTTGCAACGTGCCTGGGCGGTTTTATACAATTGTTCGCCACGTTGATTACTGATGCTGGCTGTATTTGTATTGTTACCTGCAAACAATGCTGTTAAATCAAAACCAGTACTGTCAATGTTAAAGTCCATCAAACCAGACAGGTCAAATGAAATGCCCGTTTCGGATGACGATGCAGTGCCTGTTTTGATGCCAACAATCATATCTTTGATGTTGTCCAAATCGTTTTTCAACTGTGTGCTATCTGTCGTAGATTGCATTGCCAATTCTGCTTCGGTTTGGGTGAACAGTGTTTCGATATCATCTTTGGTCAAACCGATGTATTGAATCTGTTGTGAAACGTCTTGCAATGCTTCTGTTGCGGCCTTTAATGCGTTTTCTGTTTTTTCATAATTTTTGATGTTTTTTGAACAAGAACAACGACCTTGATTATCGTCTAAAACATTACAGAAATTATCCATACAAGATGTATATTGTGCCTTGCAATAATCTGTCATTTGAACGATTTCGTCCATGTTTGAAATCGCGCTCTGCTTTTCTTCGGTTGATGTTACGATTTGTTCTTCTTCTTCAACAGAAATAGGTGCCGCTGCGGAAACGGATATTGTGGTTGGTGCACGCGCTTGAATTGCATTTGATGAACGGGAACTAACACGGTTTGCGACCATTGGTGTTACCATGCCAACACGTGCAGTTACGCCCGGATTAGTATTCGCAGGTGTCGCACGGCGTGATGTTACAACAGTATTTGCATTTTCGCCAACGTTACGTGATGGACGTGATGCAACACGGCCAACGTTTTCTGTTGTTGTGCGTTCAAGTGCCTGAACCGATGTACGTGCAGTTGTTGCATTTCTGGATGATTGGGAATTGCGGGCATTAACGTCACGTGCGCTGACACTGGATGTGTTGCTTGGGATTACACGTGATGCGCCACGATTTGCGGTTGCGGTCCCACGTGGTACGGCACGTGATGGTTGGGCCACGGGTGTGTTTGTGACATTTCCTGTGTTGATTGAAACATCTGCAAACGCAGGCAGAGCCAATAATCCACATAATACAACAGTCAATTTTTTCATGTTAAATTCCTTCATTCCTTATGTGACATTTTATCACATTGCGAATCGTGTGACAAGTGAAAAAAGCAAGCACATTTCATAATTTATGAATAATTTCTTAATTTATTAAAAAGTATAATGAATTTACTTGCGAAGAATAACGCTTTTTCATATAATGTTCAACTGAACGCAAGGGAATAAAATTGTCTTTGATAAAAAAAGTTGCTTTTTGGATTTTTACATTACCATTGATGGGGTGTACAACCGTGCCAACAACAGTGCATGATGCACGTTTGGATAATTATGTACCAAAGGTGGGGGCGGTTGATTTTAATTATAATCCCTATGACACCCCAATCGCACAGTGTTATGCAGATGAATTGTCTGGGGGCAAGCATATATCTGGCGCAACATTAATCGAAGACGGTCTATCTGCATTTGTTATTCGTTCTGCATTTGCGCGTATGGCGACCAAGACAATCGATTTGCAGACATATATATACAGTAATGACTTTTCGTCACGTGTTTTGATTGGTGAATTAAAACGTGCTGCCGACCGTGGGGTCAAGATACGTATCTTGTTGGATGATTACGGCACAAAATCAGATATCGTTGATGTTACACTGTTGAATCAGCACCCTAATATAGAGGTCAAGATATTTAACACTGTTCCAAATCGGTCCAAGATTTTATATTATCCGCAATTCTTGATGGATTTTAACCGCTTGAATTCACGTATGCATAACAAGTTATTTATTGTTGATAATATTGCGTACATCACAGGTGGCCGAAACGTTGGCAGTAACTATTTCTATCCAGAAACGGCATCTAATTTTTCTGATACAGATGTACTGTTTATCGGCGATATGACACATTATGCCACAGACAGTTTTAATGAATATTGGAATCATCATTTATCAATTCCCGCATCTGTATTTCCAAAGGCAAAGTCTAAAAAAGCATTACGCAAACTGGAACGTAACTTTGCAGAAATCGAACGCAAAAGTGCCGAAGAAGTCAAAACGTATAACAATATCATCAACATGGTGCAACAGGCGTTTAAACGCAAAGACTTTGATTTCAGCTGGGGACGTGGAAAATTCTTGGCAGATCCACCTGAAAAAGTTGAAATGACAATGGATGAAAAAGAACAATATCGTGGCGATATTGTGCGTGCATTACAGCATCTGTGGAACAAGACCCAGGATTCTGTATATATGTCTGCGGCGTATTTTGTGCCGGGGCAGGGTGGGCTGGAAAGCGTCATGCGTGAAGAAGATTCTGGTGTTCACATGACGATTGTAACAAATTCTTTGGCATCAACAAATGCGCCAACTGTTTACGCAAAATGGGAAAAGTATAGAAAGAAATTGATTGAATCAGGTGCATCTGTTTATGAATTTATGGTGTCTGCTGAAAATTTGCGTGGCAAGGAACATGACCGTGAAAGAAAGCAATCCAGTTTTTCTGTCTTGCACAGTAAAACGATGGTGTTTGATGACAACATTTCTTGGATTGGCAGTTTTAATCTAGACCCACGCAGTGCGTATTATAATACTGAAAATGTGGCTATATTTGAAAGCCGTGATTTTGCCAATAAATTACGTGAAATGATTATCAAAGACACACAGACTTCTTGGCGGGTAACACTGGATGAAAATGGTAATACTGTCTGGACAGGTCAACGTTCAACAGATAAAAATCCCCAGGTTCATAAATGTGCCCCAGATACATCTGTGTTCAGACGTATTTGGAAATCGATATGTAATCTGGTGCCAGAAAAGTTCGTATAAAAAAACCGCATTTGCGGTTTTTTTAATGATGATGTGATACAAAATGTAATATCAGACTGATGATAAATATGACTGTTATAACAGATAATACCGTACGCTGAACCCTGTGTGACGATTTTCCACCACATTGTTCACACCCGCATGAGCAATCACGCAATACTAAATACCAAGACAGCGCCAACATTGCCCCAGAAAATAAAAACAACCATGGTTCCATCCAGTGTGGTAAAATGTGGAAATGTGCCGCATCTGGTGCGATTAAGCCGATAACTGCCAACAACATTGGTATTCCACAGCAGAATATATGTGGTGCGATTGTTGCGATAATCCCGATTTTAACAGCCTTGTTTTTCATAATGTATCCTTTGACTGGCGGAATTATAAATCTTTTTTTCTGTTTGTAAAATATAAAGTTATAGGTATAAAATACTAGTTGACAAATAAACAAAATGTATTAACGTAATATTCTGTAATGATAGAGAAGTTCAAGACTTATTTTGCGTTATCAAATTTAAAGGTTGGATATCCAAATTTTTATTGGAGTTGTCCTGTATACTTGTTTACAACGGAAAATATATCTGGGTATTTAGATAAAATCCCACCGTTTGAAAATAAAAATGTGTTAAGTGTTTGTGCATCTGGCGATCATGCGTTTGAATGTTTGTTACGTGGTGCCAAAAATGTGGATGTTTTTGATATAAATTACCTGCAACAGTATGTCTTGGAATTAAAGTCAAAGATGATACAAAACCTGTCTTATAAAGATTTTAAACGCTTTTTCTTTGAAAAACGTAATTTTTTTGACCGCAATATTATCAATCCAATATTTAATGATTTTTCCGAAGGGTTGCAGACATTTTTGAATGTGTATTATGCACGCGATGTAAATAATGTTTTGTTTCGTCCTTGCGAATACGGCAAAGAATATATGTTGTCACATTATATGTTGCCGTCTTATATGACAGACAAGGATAAATATAAACAGTTAAGTAACTTAATGCCTGAAAAATTTAACTTTATCAGATGTGATATTGATAAATTGCATTCTAAGACACAGCAACAATATTCGCTAATCTTGTTATCAAATATATTTGGATTTAAATACAATGTTGATGTTAATAGTAATAAATCGGCAAATATGTTTTTATCAGGTGTTTTAGATACGCTGGCAACAAAAAATTTATGTGATGATGGTATTATTTGTTGGAACTATATGTGGCGTTGCACCCCAAGTTCAGTAAATTTTGCGCCAACTACGCATACGGATAAATATGTTTTTTCTAATGTTGGTATTTCAACAGCACGACCAATGCCAATGTTGTCTGATATAGATCGTGTTTTTTTGATGAAGAAACAAAATTCAAAATAAATTTTGGCATCCCCAGCAGGGCTCGAACCTGCATCTAATTCTTAGGAGGAATTTGTTCTATCCTGTTGAACTATGGGGACAATGCGGCAATATTATAACAAAATAAATGACGGTTCAATAATTATTATTTATATATTGCAAGTTGTCTTTTTGATTTGTATAATACCAACCGATTTATAGCACAAGGGAAAAAAGAAATGGCAACGATTACAAGAAATGATTTTGCAAATAGATTGCGTGAACGTTTTGGTTTAACAACTGCGGATGCGTATAAAATGGTTGATGTTGTTTTTGATGAAATTTGTGAAGCGTTAATCAACGGTGAAGAAGTTAAATTTGCAGGTCTTGGTACATTTAAAATTTTAGAAAAAAATGCACGTATGGGACGCAATCCAAAAACAGGTGCGTCTGCGGTAATATCTGCACGCCGTGTTGCATCGTTCCGCCCCAGTACGGAATTTCGTGAACGTGTTGCGACCAAGAAATAAAACAACCGCCAGATGGCGGTTGTTTTATGTGTATGATATGTTGATTTTTTTATGAATTTATGAAACTATTCTAAATCATGCTAGATAGAATAAAATCTGTATTAACTAAACTTGGGTTTTGTGCCAAAGACGTTGATTCTCTGTCGCAAGATATTTTTAATACTTATACATCTGCTGAACGTTATTATCATAATATAAATCATATTTATAAAATGCTGAATAATTTTGATGATTTTATGCGCTGTTCTGGATGTGCAGACCAAATTAAAAATATTAACGATTTTGCGTTTGCGATAATAATGCATGATTATGTGCATGGTACGATAAATGATGTTGCTGATAGTGTGCAAAAAA
The DNA here is from genome assembly GCA_017937735.1 of Alphaproteobacteria bacterium. Next base: position 22,635 of record JAGBCZ010000026.1, read on the forward strand.
CCAAAGAATTTTTGCAAAAAATCGATTTAAAATACGATACTAAATATGTTGAAAATTTAATAAACGCCACAGATTATAATAAATGTGTAACGCCTGATTTTGATGGACAGTTGATACAAGATTTAGATTTAAATACTTTGGGCGCCGATTATATTGAATATGATAAATATTCAAATCAAATTAGATGTGAATATATACAGTATCCAGATTCTGTGTTTTACAAAGAAAGAATTAAAGTCTTAAATAATTTTTTAAATCGCAAATATATTTTTAATACGAAATATTACCGTGATAATTATGAGTATATTGCACGTGCTAATCTGATAAAAGAGTTGTCCAAGATTGTTCCGTTGGTCGATTAAAAAAATCCCCGTTTGGGGATTTCTTATTTTGATGTAACAAAAAAGCGATGATAAAACATCGCTTTCTTTTCTACCACAGTTTTACACGATTTTGCGGTGCGATAAACATTTTGTCATTTGGTGTAATGCCGAACACGTCATACCATGCATTGATATGTGGCAATATACCATTTACACGATTATGCCCCAGTGAATGTTCATCAATCTTGGTTCTGCGTATTTCTTCGTCAGGTCTGATGTTGCCTGCCCATACGCCTGCGTATGCAATAAAGAAGCGCATATCAGATGTTAAATCACCAACTGTTTCAGATTGTGTTCCGAATTTTTTATACGCATCAAATGAAATTGTGACACCGCCATAATCAGCCAAGTTTTCGCCCAATGTAAATTCGCCGTTCGCATTTACATCGTCATTGATTTTTATGGTGTTAAAAAATTCCTTCATAACGTTTGCGCGTATGTCAAATCCATTGGCGTCATCTGCTGTCCACCAGTCTTTCATATTTCCGTCTTTGTCAAAATGACGACCTGAATCATCAAATCCGTGTGTCATTTCATGGCCAATCACAGCACCAATTGCGCCATAATTAAACGCATCGTCTGCATCCATATCAAAGAAAGGATATTGCAGAATACCTGCTGGGAAACAGATTTCGTTTGTCGATGGGTCGTAATATGCATTTACTTCATGTGCGTTCATATACCAAATATTTGGGTCTTTTTCTGTGCCTATTTTTTCAATCCAAAATGCATCTTCGAATTGTGATACACGCACCATGTTTTCCCATAACGAATCATTTTTTATTTCCAGTTTTGAATAATCACGCCATTTATCTGGGTATCCAATTTTTGCCTTAAAGGTTGATAATTTTTCCAATGCTTTTTGTTTTGTTGTGTCACTCATCCAGTCCAGATTTTCAATACGTATTGCGTATGCACGTTGCAAATTTTTTACCAACTGTTGCATGCGTTGTTTTGCATCGCTTGAAAAATATTTTTCGACATACAGTCTGCCTACTTCTTCGCCCAGTGCGCCATCAATCATTGATACAGCACGTTTCCAACGTGGCTTTTGTTCTTTTTGTCCTGCCATTGTGCGATTGTAAAAATCAAAAGATATATCGTATGTTTTGTCATCTAACAATGTGTCTGCGGAACTGACGATACGGTATTTTAAATATGTTTTAATCAATTCAAAGTCAGTATCGTTCATAATTGCGATTGACTCTTTAATCGCTTCTGGTTGTGCGATGTTTATATATTTTGCATGTGTTGCGCCACGTGCAGATAAAAATTTATCCCAATTAAACCCAGCAAATTTTTCTTTGATATCAGCAATACTCATTTTGTGATAGTTTGCATGTGGGTTCCGCAGTTTTTCTTTGGTATAAAAAGATTTTGCCATGCGTTCTTCCAGTGCATATAATTTTTGTACATCAATATCAATGCCAAAGTTTTCCATTTGTTTTGCGATAAATTCTTGATATTTTTTTCTGATTTCAACAGATTTTGCATCTGTGTCGAAATAGTAATCGCGTGACAGCCCCAGGCCGCCTTGTCCAATGTTATACAGAAAGTGATTGCTGTCCATTTCATCCAGTGCGACACCGTCTGCCCAAAATGCAGAAGAAAACTTAAATACATGTCCCATGTATTCTTCTAAATCCTGGCGGGTTAATTTATCGATTTTTGCAATTAAATTATTAACAGGCTTTGTGCCGTCTTGATTTAATTTTTCTGCATCCATTGCGATTTTATACAGTGTACCGATTTTGCCTGTATCGCTTTCTGAAATCTGACGTGTACGTTCCAGATTTGTGTTAATCAAAATTTCGAACGAACCATATCTGGAATAGTCATCTGGAATTGGATTTGCAACTTGCCATCCATTTGTTGCATATTGATAAAAGTCATTTCCTGCATGAAAATTTGTATTCATATTTTCAAGTTTTATTCCAATGTCCAATGTGTTCTCCTTTGTAAAAAAATATGCGCATGCGACAGAAAATATAACTGCCACTATACCAACAAGATTTAATATTTTATTTTTCATTTTTATTTTACCATGTTTACCAAAATGTCGTCCAAGATTAACATACCTGCATCTGTTGCGCAAATTCTGTTGTCTTGAATTTGGACCAGTTCAGGATGTGCATAAATCCAATTTATATCAATAGCTTTTTTTATCGCATCTGTCAATTGACAACCACGTTTTGTTCGCATTGATGTGATAATAACTTCTGTGCTGCGTATATCATTTGATATTTTTTCAAATTTTTTATACGCCCCCAATTGTTCGTACCAGTTATTATTACAATATATCCGTCCCGCTGCCCCCAGTCCAATTCCAATATATGGTTCGCCATCCCAAATGTTTTCATTATGTCGACAGTGTTCGCCAGCGATTGCGTAATTTGATACTTCGTATCGTGGTAACGCCAGTGTGTTTGCAATAGCGATATACATTTTCGCCATTGTTTCATTGTCTGGCATCTGTAAATTCATTTTACCAAATGGTGTGTTCCCTTCGATGGTCAGTTCATACATAGAACAATGTTTTAACCCCAACTGATTTATTTGTTTACATGTATCAATAACATCATCAACTGTTTCCCCAGGTAATCCATATATAAAATCAGCAGACAGACGTACGCCAATTCTGTGCGCATCGTTTATCAGTTGCAGTGCATCATCAACACTGTGTCTGCGTCCCAAGAATTGCAGTTTTTTATCATTTAAACTTTGTACGCCAACAGACAATCTGTTCATGCCAGCTGTGCAAAAATCATACAGTTTATCGTATGTTAACGTCTTTGGATTTGATTCCAGTGTGATTTCTGCATCTGGCAATAAATTAAATGTTTTTTTGATTGTGTTTATAATTGTGTCAAACGCATAGACAGGCATCAGCGATGGTGTTCCGCCACCAAAGAATACGGTTGGAATATCTATCTTGCCCAGTTTTTGTCCCCAGAAAACAATTTCATCACATATTTCTGTAACATATTTATCCCAATCTGGTGTTGTGCATGCGTGTGAAAAAAATGCGCAATAATTGCACTTGGACATGCAAAAAGGTACATGAATATAAATATTGTGGGCAACGCTTGTCATTTGATAGGTATTTTACAATTTGAATTAAAACGTGCAAGTCATAAATGAAAATACTTTTTTCAGATGAAAATTTATGATATACTGTACCTTGAATTATATGAAATGAAGGCAGGGATATTTGCATTTTTGTCGGGTGTATTGGCGCCGTTCGCGGTTTTTGCTGCGAACGAAGGGGTGCCATCATATTATCAGACCCAGGCTGCGCCAACCGCAAATCAGATGTCTTATGGCCGTTATGCTAATCAAGGTTATACAAAATATGTTGGGCAATCTGGTTCAAAACAGGTTGTTGGATCTCGTTCATATTCATATCAGGTTCCTCGTCCCCAGATGCCAACTACATACGGCACAATGACGGCAAATGGTATTGCGATGCCGATTGAATCGGAACCAAAAACCAGTATTTATGCCGGATATTCACGCAGATTTGCAGACTTTGAATTTGAAACAGGTGTGAATTCAATTTTGGAATGGGACGACATGATTTGGAATGAAATCACTGTTGGTGCCCGTCATAATTTCAGTCTGCGTAATTTCGATATGGGATTGTATGGTGAATACACATACGGTGATATGTCACATGGCGGATTGTCAATGGACTATGACTTAAAGCCATTTGATGAAGCATATCCAGATTATGGAATCTTTACGATTTCAACAGGCGATCAATCTGGACGCAGCAATCATTTCAGATTTGGTATTACTGCGCATCATGTGTGGGATATTGGCGGGTGGAAACTGTCGCCAACGTTTGGTTATGAAATTTTCAAACATAATTTAGAGATGGCAAATCATTACTATCCAAATCCTGGGGTTTATTTGCCATTGATGACAGATACTGGCGAATACGTATTCGGTGATGCGTATGGCGAATATTATTCTGTACCGATTGGTTCTGCGGTACCCGAAGATTGGTATCAAGTATGTATGTCACCCGAAGATATCAAGGTCGTAACAAATGTCCCAAGCGGTTATTTAGAAGGGTTTGGTTCGCTGGGTGATTCATTGGTAACAGGCGATTATGAAATTGCGATGGGTACTGTGCCATGGGGCGTTGATGCGGGCGAATGCGTAATTATTGGTGGTGATGGTCCTGTTATTGTCGAAGGTACAACACATATTTACAACACAACTTGGTCTGGATTTTATGTTGGTCTTGAAATTGAAAAGCAGATGACATTAAAAGACAAACTGCGCATGTATGTTCAGTTTGGTATGCCAAAATATTCATCCGAAGGTATTTGGCCAAATCGTACAGACTGGCAACAAAACCCCAGTTTCTTGGACGAAGGCAGCAATGATGCATATTCATACATGGCAGAAATGGAATATGACTATAAATTATCTGACAGATTGCGCCTGTCGTTAAAGGTTGATACAAACTATTTCCACGTTGGTAAAATACCTGGCGAACTGTACGTTGCAGAATACAGCCAGTACGTTATTGACGAAAACGGTCAATATGTTATGGTTGAAGAATACGAATATGATTCACTGGGGAATATTATTGGGACGTACTATGTTCCAATGTTGGAAACAGTTCCCGCACATACAGAAAAAGTTACAGATTCTTTAAAACGTGCAGTATGGCAATCGTTTGGTCTGCATATTGGTTTTAAATACGCATTTTAATATTTAAGGTGTTTTGATATGAAAAAAATGATATGTTGGCTGATGTTGGCTGTGTTTTTTATACCATGTTATGCGCATGCAGAACGTGGTGCGTTTGATGTTGATCGTTGGTATGGTTTGATTGATTCTGTCAAGACAAACGCCGCCGCCCAGGGAATATCACCAGATGTGATAAATCAAACTGTGCGTGGATTATCATTTATTCCATCAATTATAAAAAGTGATAAAAATCAATCTGAATTTAAATTGACATTGCAACAATATCTGGACAGAACTGTTTCGCAAAATCGCATTGACCAAGGTCATGTGATGCGTAAAAAATACCCAACAATGTTATCACGTGTTGATGCGAAATATGGTCTGCCACCACATGTTATATTGGCGTTCTGGGGGCTGGAATCTAATTATGGTGCTGTAAAGTCCAGACATAAATTAACAGATGCGTTTTTTACATTGATGTATGATGGGCGCCGTGAAACATTTTTTACCAATCAGTTAATGGCGTTAATGAAAATTGCAGATAAAAATAATCTGGATATAAATAATATCCGTGGTTCTTGGGCAGGTGCCATGGGACATTTTCAGTTTATCCCAACAACACTGTCGCAATATGGTGTTGATGGTAATGGTGATGGCCGTGTTGATATAATAAACAGCGTTGGTGACGCAATGTTCAGTGCGGGTAACTATTTAAATAAATTGGGATGGAATCCAAACGAACGAATTGTTCGGCGTGTAATCTTGCCTGCTGATTTTGATTTGTCTATGTTGGATGGCAAAACAAAATTAACATTACCCCAGTGGGCGGCATTGGGTGTTACAAACCCGGACGGTTCGCCAATACCGCTAAATCAGATGACTGCTGGTTTGGTCGCAGATGTTGAATATGTGCAATCTTTGCGTGATGCAGCGGCTGCGGCTGTTATTGCAGAAAACGTGACAGTCGAAACAGATGTTGATGTTGCGCCAATGCCGGTTATTGATGCGTATTTGACATATCCAAATTTTTACAGAATCAAGCGTTGGAACAATTCGAACTGGTATGCGATTGCGATTGCAACCTTGGCGGACCAGTTAAAATAAAAACGATTGATATATTGGTATTTCTTTGATATTCTTCCCAATATAAATGTTATAAAGGATATATTATATGGCTATCAAGGTCCGTGATTTCGAAGTACGTTTAACACGTAACAAAGAAGAAAGAAAACAGGTTCGCCAACTGCGATACAAGGTTTTTGTCGAAGAAGAAGGTGCCAACACCACCGAAGAACAACGTGCCCTTGGCGAAGAATACGATGCGTATGACAGATATGCAGAATATATGGCTGTTTTCCACAATGGCCGTGTTGTTGGAACATATCGTATCATCGACAGAAATGCCGCAGAAAAGATGGGCGGATTTTATACGGAAAATGAATTTAATATTTCTAAAATTAAAAAGTATAACGGCAATATTGTTGAAATGTCACGTGCATGTGTTGCGCCTGAATACCGTGAAAACGCATTGGTTATGCGACTGTTGTGGGCGGGGCTGGGCGAAATGATTATGCGCCGCAAGATTGAGATTTTATTTGGTGTCGCGTCTTTTGTTGGGGTAAAACCTGTGCGTTCTGCCCAGGCGATATCATATTTGTACTATAACCATTTAACGCCATTACGCTTGCGTGCAACGGTCTTGACTGAAAACTTTGCGGATGGTGTAAATCCAAAAATGTCACGTATGAATATTTTACCACGTGACTTTGTTGACGAAGCAGATGCCAAGGCAGAAATGACCCCATTGATAAAGGGCTATTTGCGTTTGGGTGCAACGTTTGGTCGTGGTGTATTTATTGATAAACCATTTAATTCATACGATGTATTTGTAATGATTGAAACACGTAAGATGAACGCAACATATCAAAAACATTTCTTGGGACGTGAAAATGCACTGGGTGACCCAGAAGACAAGGAAAATATTATCAAAACAGTGGGCAAAATTATAACGTTCCCTGTTGTTGGTTCGTTTAAGGTTGTTCGTGCATTGGTTGAATTTTTGCTGCATGAAGATGCCGCAGATGCCGAATATATTGAAGATGCACCAAAATCAGACACAGAAGAATAATAGTCATGGCAAAATTAAGAAAACAAAATATTTTTAATACAACCACCGCCGCGATAAAGTTCGTGCTGTTTTGGGTAATGGTTGTTGTTCAATTGCCAATTATATTTCTGTTACCAACGGGCAGTATGTTATCGGTTCGCTATATGCCGATATTCATGTGGTTCTTGGTAAAGTTGGCTGGGATAAAGATTGTTGTACATGGCACATTGGATAAACGCCGTCCGTTGATGGTTGTATCAAATCATATATCTGTATTTGAATTGGCAACATTTCCATTGGCATTTGGGGGCAGTTTTATTGCCAAGAAAGAAATGGAACATTGGCCATTGGTTGGATGGGTTGCGAAAAAGTTTGGTGTTATATTTGTTGATCGCCGTCCATCGCATGCACGTGATGCGCTGGCTGTTGTTCAAAAAACAGTACAAAACGTCAAATACCCAATGATATTATTCCCAGAAGGTACAACAACAAATGGCGCGTATGTGAAACCGTTTAAAAGTTCATTGTTTAACTTTGTTGAAAATTCAAATGTAACGGTTCAGCCAATGGCGATGCATTATCGCTATAAAGACGGTTCTGTAATTGACGAACAAACGATGGCTGATCACTTTGCGTATTTTGATAATAAAAAGATAGATATGGGTCCACTGTGTAAACGTGAACGCAGTGCATTTGGTCAGGTGTTTCATATAATGATGCTGGGCGGATTTATGGTTGAAATTACGTTGCTGCCACCACCACCCCTGGGGGGTATGGACAGAAAGCAGATTGCCGACACACTGCAAAACCAAGTGTCAGAAAAATATATGGAATTAAAAGATAAAAAATAAAGAAGAAATAAAAATGAGAATTGAAAATTTATGTGTAAAACGTTTAATTGGTGATGTTGCAGGCGCAACAACACATGGGCATAAAATTGCTATCAAGGGTGGATATATATATCAAACTTTTCAAGGTGGGTATACGTTAAGTCCTTTGGGGTGGCGTGTTGTCCGTAATATTGAAAATATTATTCGCAGTGAAATGGATGCGATTGATGGCCAAGAAATCTTGATGCCTGTTGTATCTGGTGCGGATATATGGCGTGAAAGTGGACGTTATGATACAGTTGATGTATTGGCCAAGTTCAAGGGACGTTCTGGTACAGATTATGTATTAAATCCAACACACGAAGAAGTTGTCGTAGATTACGTTAAATCTGTATTGGAAACATATCGTCAAATGCCATTTATGGTTTATCAGATTCAAACAAAATTCCGTGATGAATTGCGTGCACGTGCAGGTTTGATTCGTACACGTGAATTTATCATGAAAGATGCGTATTCGTTCCACGAAACATTGTCTGACTTGGAACAGTATTATGAACGTTGTTTGCATGCCTATGAACGTATTTTTGCACGTTGTGGCTTGAAAAACGTTGTCAGCGTATTGTCTTCAACAGGCGATATGGGGGGCAGCGTTGCGCACGAATTCCAACTGATAAACGATATGGGCGAAGATACTATATATCTGTGTGATTGTGGATTTAGTGCCAACAAAGAACTGATTGAAGACGGTACAGACGTTTGTCCAAAATGTGGCGCAAAGTTAAACAAGGTTCGTGGTATTGAAATTGGAAATATTTTCCAATTGGGTACAAAATATTCTGATTCTATGAATTTGACATATACGGCACCAGACGGCGAATCTAAACATCCAATTATGGGTTGCTATGGTATTGGTGTTGGTCGCACAATGGCCGCAATCATGGAAGAAAGTGCTGATGACAAAGGCCCAATTTGGAATATGGCCACTGCACCATTTGCAGTCGAAGTAATCGGCTTGCCAGACAAAGAAGGCAAGACATTACCATTGGCAGAAAAAATCTATAATGATTTAAAGGCCGCCGGAATTGAAACTATTCTGGATAATCGTGATGCACGTGCCGGTGAAAAGTTTGCAGATGCAGACTTAATCGCTGCACCAATTCGTTTGATTGTATCCGCCAAGAATTTGGCAAATAATGCGATAGAGGTTAAATATCGTGTTAACGATGTTGATACAACCGAAATGAAGACATCTTTTGGTTTAGATACGTATATGTCAGAAACTGTTGATACAATGTTAAAATTATTAGGTAAATAAATAACCGCCCGTTTGGGCGGTGTTTTTATCTGTCGTATATCACAGGTGTTTTATTTATTGTATAAACACGTCCGTTATTGCCTATGTTGTGATACAGGTATATTACATTTGATGCGCCATCTTGTGCAATCCATGGATTGAACCAATCGATTACTTGACGTGATGTGTTATGTGTAAATACATGGTGGAAAGTGTTATCAAAAACACGGCTGTATTTATCATCAAATTCTGGCGATACAATCATGTTCATTGCGATAACGCCGTTTGGTGCGACACGTGCCTTTAATCGTTCCATAAATTCCACAGTGATTAAACTTTCTGGCACCTGATATGAATTGGAATACACGTCCAGCAGTATAAAGTCATATTGTTCGTTTGTGTTCTTTAAAAATTGGCTGGCATCATCAACTATAAACTTTTTATTTGCAGATAACTTTTTATCCAAGAAGTATTTTTCTGAAACATCTTTTAATGTGCGTTCGATATCAACAAATGTGTAATCGTTTCGTTCGTCTTTTATCCCCAGTGTGAATCCACCAGCCCCCAGTACCAGAATTTTATATGTTTTATCATTTGGCATTGTGTATATATAGTGATTATTTAAATACCTGACATATTCTGCCACATCGCCATTTTTCGGGTTATATATTGACATTGGCAATCCGTTCATATTCAGTACTTTTAAATCCCCGATTTCTTGAACTGATATAGTCGAATTAGCATTGTTAACAACAATACCAAATGTTTTGTTCTGATAACTGTTACTGTTTATAAATAGTGATATACAGACCGCCGCAGCACAAATTACGTACGTGTGCCAGCATCTGCGCAACATTACCGCACCCACAGCAGACAATATTGTTATTAAAACAACAGTATAGTTTACACCGATAAAAGGCATCAATAACAGCGTTGTTGCGATTGACCCAAACACAGAACCGATTGTATCCCACGCCATGATATTGCCTGTACAGTTCTTGTTAAACGTGTGTAACAGTCTGGACAATAATGTTGTATTAAAACCGAATAAAAAGGGCCCTGCTGACAAGAATATAATTGAATAAACAAATGTCTGAACTGCACCAGATGACACACCACCTGCGTGCATAAGTACAAAGTATAGTGTTATTAACGGAAAACTGGCCGCAAGTATGGACAGCCCAGCGATAATTAGAAAGTTAATATTTAATATGTTGCAAATTTTCTTGTCTGCAATTTTCTTTGATTCGCCGATAAAGTAGCCAAACGACATAAATCCCAAAAATATTGCCATAATGATACTGGTTATGACAGCGCTGCTGCCGACATAGAAAGACAGTTGGCGCAACACGACTAATTCTAATGATAAACTGACATATCCATTTAAAAAGATTAAAAATATCAGTTGATTCCGACTTAAACTTTGCATTTATTCCCTCATACACATGTCTGCGGATATTGTAATAGAAATGTTATATAAATACAAATTGATTTTTAATGCATGCGCATCAGTCGTATATCGTCAAATTCAGAATATTTGTTAAACATTGCACGTGCAAATGGGCACAGTGTTATAACGTGTCTGTTTTGATTCCGTGCCATATTTGCAACATTACGTACCAGTGTTAATCCGATATGCTGATTACGGTATTCTGGTTCAACGTTTGTATAATCGATAATCAGTTTATCGATACCGACACGAATATATGTTATTTCACCGACTTTTTTGCCGTTATGTATGGCATGCATACTGTTGTGCTGTTCTGATAAAATATATTGAATTTCATTTGCCATATAAAAAATATATCACGCCAAGAAATAAATGTGTATATGACAGTATTCAAAAATAAATCCGGCATCTGCCGGACGTATTAAATAGAATCAAAATTCTTGCGAATAATTCTGCCGCTTTTTCGCAGCGCCACTGATTCCTGTGGCGTCATCTTTGGCATCAGTGTTGCGGAAACACCGCCACGTCCAACAATGCGTGGCAATGACATGGCCAGTGATTTATTCCCAACCCCATCAACAGTACTGACGGTTAAAATTCTATTTTCATCATTTGTGATACATCTGACCAAATCTGCGACTGCGCCTGCGATACCATCCCATGTTGCACCACGTCCACGAATAATTTCGTATGCGGCATTATGTACACGATGTTCGATTGTATTGCGTGTTGTCTGGGTCAGCGAATTTTTTGTCTGTTTGCAGAATGAATTCAAATCGACACCGCCGATACATGCGCTGGACCAGTTTATCATACTGCTGTCACCGTGTTCGCCCAGTACATATCCGTTAATTGATTGTGGTGATACAGACAGTTGTCGTGCCAATATTGTTCGCAGTCTTGCAGAATCTAACATAGTGCCTGTTCCAATAACACGACCGGCTGGTAATTTAGATAACTTTTGTGCCAGCATAACCATAACATCCAGTGGGTTTGTGACGATAATTAACTTAACTGTTTTTGTATCAACGTTTGTCATAACACGTGGAATAATGTCTGCAATTACATCGGCATTTGCCCGCAACAAATCAGTACGTGTTTGTCCTGGTTTTTGGTTTGCGCCTGCGGCGATAATAACTGTTTCGCAACCACGTATCCCACGATAGTTATTAACAGCAGAAATTTTTACATCGTATGAAAATATTGCTGCGTGTCCCAGGTCTTCGGCTGCGGCCCGTGCGCGTACACCGTCACGATCAAACAAGACTACTTCGTGTGCCAGTCCGGTGTTAACCACAGCCGTTGCAACAGCAGAACCAACAGAACCTAAACCAATAATTGCGATTTTCATATATTCTCTCCCATGAAATAATTATGGGTACATTATATCACAAAAGCCATGCCTGCGCATATATTTTTATTCTTTCAGATTTTCTGCGACAAAATTCCAATCGACCAAATTGTTCAGGAAATTATCTACAAAATCTCCACGCTTGTTTTTATAGTCCAGATAGTACGCATGTTCCCAGACATCCAACGTCAATATCGGTGTCATATTATGCACCATTGGTGTATCAGCGTCTTTTAGATTGATGATTTTTAATTTCCCGTCATCTCGTACCAGCCATGTATATCCGCTGCCGAACAGTGATGTTGCGGCAGATTTAAATTCGTCTTTAAATTTTTGTTCATCGCCAAATGTATCAATAATTTCTTGTGGGATTTGTGTGCTGCAATTTGGACACATGCCAGAAAAGAAAAAGTTGTGATTATAAACTTGTGCTGCGTTATTAAATATTTTTTTATCATCTGGCTTGTTCGCAGATTCCAGAATTATATCTTGTAACGACACAGATTCATACGGCGTATTTTCAATCAGTTTATTTAAGTTGTCTATATATGTTGCGACATGCTTGCCATGATGTGTTTCCAGTGTTTCTTGGGATATATATGGTGCCAATGCATCGGTTGGGTATGGTAATGGAAATTGTGTTATTGTGAACATTTTTTATCCTTTTTCTAGGTATGATAATTATGTAAGAATTATTTTCCACAGGAAAGATTTGATACATAAAAAGCGCTTGCAACATTTGTGATATATTTTCTATAATCAGCACAAGCAAAAGGAGAAAAAATGAAAAAGTTATCATTATTATCGGCTTTATTAGGTGTTGGATTTATGGGCGCTGCATCTGCTGCAGATGTTACAATTTATTATTCCCCCAGTTGTCCACACTGTCATCATGCACGTGATTTTGTATCCAATACATTGGTTTATGAATATCCAGAATTAAAGGTAACAATGGTTGATGTAACAAATCCTGAAAATACACCACTGTTCCAAGATGCATTAAAGAAATGTGAATTTGAATCAGGCGGTGTTCCTGTGCTGGTAATTGGTGATAAATGCGAACAGGGTTATGCCGATTTTATGCAGGATACATTGCGTGGCCATGTTGAAGTTGACCTGACAGATGAACAAAAGGCAACCGCTGCTGAAAATAAAAAAGCGATGGAACAAGATGCTGAAAAATTTAAATCAGAACACGCAGAACGTGCAAACGCCATTGTTGAACATGTTGCCAGTGCAGAAACACAGGACGTTCAAAAAAAAAATAGCGAGCCTAGCACAGTTTGGTTCTGGGCATTGTTAATCGCATTGGTTGCAGGGCTGGGCTTTGTTCTGGTTCGTAAAGATAACAAATAAGAAATCTGGACAAAATGTTTGATTTAACAGTTCTTGATTATATCTATGTTGGCATTGTGCTGGCATCAACAATATGGGCGACAATGCGTGGCGGTGTGTTTGAAACAATCGCCACATTGTCGTGGGTTGTTGCTGCGATTTCGGCCAGATTTGCATCACCATGGCTGGATGCATTGTTGCAAAAATGGTTTGGTTTGGCGGAATCAACGGTTGGGACATTGGTTGCATCATACTTTATTGTATTTTTTGCAGTGTTATTGATTGTTGGTTTTGTAAATCAGAAATTGCGTGACAAAATTCAAGACAGCATAATGAACGTTACCGATAAAACATTGGGTGTAATATTCGGTATTGTCCGTGGTGTTGCGGTAATGGGGATATTTTACTGGGGGGCATTATGGTATTATTCTGATACACCAATGTTGCCACAGTGGTTGGCCCAGGCACGTACCCGTCCAATAATGCAGATTACTGCGGTGAAATTGGATGAATGGTTTTTCCCAGGTCCTGAAAATCGTTTGTTGGCACGTGATATGGCCGGTACACACCAAGCGCAAGAGATTTATAATAATCTGATAAATCCTGCGATTGCAGAACACGCAAAAAAAACGACTGCGGCGAAACAGAATATTGACGGCGCAACCGTTGACACAGAACCGGAAACAGGGTATAAATCATCTGAACGTGCAGCATTGGAAAATCAGCTGTTGCAAATTGAAACGGTGGCCAAGGTTATCGAAGAACACGAAGAATCAACCCCACCAGACGTTGAATTGAATACCGAAAATTAAAAAAACGCCCCCACGGGCGTTATTTTTCAGGAAATCATATCTGCGGACAACGCAGGTATTTTTTTGCATAATATATTTGTCTAATTTAGGAGAAAGAATCAATGTTATTAAAATCAAAAATATGTTTTACTGTACTGACCATATATGAAATTATTGCTGTATCTGCAATGCATTTCCAACGTATTTGTGATGCGATGTTTCCAACTGCGTTTTGTGACAGTTGGTTCAGGTATTTTTTATTTTGTGTGGTTGTTCCGTTATTAGTATTCTTGATTGTAATGTGGATACGTGAAATTGTACGCTTTCGCCGCCGCCGTTCTTTTATCCGCCGTGCCAGAAATACTGTTAATGAAATTTTGGCCAGTATTCGTGGCAAGGTTTCAGAACGTATAAATGTACAAGATATGGAAAAAATAATAACTGCTGCGATATTGGTGGGAATAAAAAAATATGCAGATCGCCATCCAAATTTACGTCATAACGTAAATCATGTGATAGATATTGCAAATGGCGATTCAGAAATTGATATTATGGCAACGGTGGATGAAGAAAAACAAGTACAAAGGCGGAAAACAACAAAAAAGCGTAAAAAGTAAAAATCCCCCATTTGGGGGATTTTTATTATGATAATTTAAATCTGTTTGTTAATTGTTCACGTGATGCAGTGCGCATTTTTGATATCATCCCAGCGTTACGTACCATTTTGAATGCCATCTGCGTAGATGTCATTGCGCAATTATTTGGATTATTTACGCTATTTCTGCGATGTGTTCTTAATGCTATCAAGTATGCATCGATAAATTCATGCGACATTTTGTTTTTCAGTATATATTTACACTGACGCATAATTACACGATAACGCCGATATGTCATCTTTTTTAATTCTTTTAATTCAATGTCTGGTACACGCCGTGGTGCAACAATCCATTTGTTTGTAAACAATGAATAAAACGTATCAACTGTATTTGTTATTTTTGCATTAACCTCGGACGGGTCGATAATAAAGATATCTACATTACGTCCAAAAATTGATGGTCTGAACGTTGCCTTCCATGCACGCTGTGTCGC
The DNA here is from genome assembly GCA_017937735.1 of Alphaproteobacteria bacterium. Next base: position 37,969 of record JAGBCZ010000026.1, read on the forward strand.
ATTAAAAAACAAAAAGTGATTTAAATTCGGTAATATTTCACGCAATTTTGTCAGGTCTGCAACGATACACAAATCAACGTCACTATGTTTGTCCCAATAATAGTTTGTCAGTGAACCATGAATAAAAATATCGCATATATCACCTGAAGTGATTGGTAAACCCAATACAGTACCCAGATATCTGACATATTCAAACGACATCATTTGTAATGATTGTGATACCAATGGATTTATTTCTGAATCTGTGTCCCAAATTTTCGGATGCAGTGTTTTATGATATTCAAATAATTTTTTAAACATATACAAATCCTATGTTAAACACTGGTGCAATAATATTCTGTTTCATCTGTACATGCAAGCGTACAACTGCTGAGATATGTAAAAGTCCCCTTGTCATCTTGGTATTCATAGCTGTTACCATTTGGCAGGGTACAGTCATCCATTGTGGTTGCCGTGCCAGCAGCAGATGTTGCATGGGCTTCACCGGTTAATTCACTGCATGATAAACATTTGTTTCCGTGAAATATATAACCCGTATCACATGGGGTAAATCCAGTTTCTCCTTTTGGCCCCTGCTGGGTAACAGTTGTTGTTTTGCCGTCACTATTCGCCTCGCACAGTAACCAAAGATTTTCTTTGCATAACACGTGTGTTCCAACAGATACTTCTTTTGCCCCAGTAAATTTATCACATGTAATTTCATCCATTGTGGAATTTATTTTACATGTTGTGATGATTGTTGTTTCTGGGGTTCCATCACCACTACCTTGTTCGTCTGTCAGTGGGGTTTCTTCTGCCCCCAGTGCATAAATCTGCATAAATACAATCAAAAAACTAATCGCAAAGTATGGTTTCATATTTCGCCTTCCATTTCATAGTATGCTGTGTTGATTATATCTGCTGTGTAAATTTATTTCAACGATAAAAAAATCCCCAAATTGGGGAATTATTTTTGCTTGGAATTACGTACACGTCCCGGCTTGGTCAGTTCGTATTGTAACCCATTGTATATATATTCTTTTAACGCCCATAAAAATATTTGGATTGAACGCAGTGTATCATTTTGTGAAAATTGTGGCGCAGTATTCTTTTTGTTATTCATTTTTGTTACCTATATTTTACCATGTGTTAATTATAATCTAAAAAAACAAGATGTCGATAAATTTATGTTAAATAATTAAAATTAGATAAAAAACATATTGAAAAGTATAAATGCGTTCTATATAATACGCACGAACTGCGCAATTATAAATCATTTCTGCAAAATTAAGGAAAATAAATGTCAAAAAAAGCACCACGTGTTTCTGTTTTAACGCCGATTTATAACACAAATCCGCAATATTTACGTGAAATGATAGATTCTGTTTTGGCCCAGACATTTACTGACTTTGAATTTTTAATTTTAAATGACAGTCCTGATAACACAGAAATTGAAGATATTGTATTGGAATATGCCAAACAGGATGGTCGCATTAAGTATTCAAAAAATGATAAAAATATGGGTATTACCCCCAGTCGTAACAAGTTGTTAAAAATGGCGACCGGTGAATACGTGGCCGTTTTTGATCATGATGATATTTCTGTGCCGACCCGTTTTGAAAAGCAGGTTGCATATTTGGATGCGAATCCGTATGTTGGCGTGGTCAGTGGCTTGTTACAATGGTTTGGCGAAAATAATGATATTCATTATGCCCCAGAACATGATTCTGATATTAAAATACATTTGACTGAAAATTGTTATGTTGCACATACTGCTGCGATGATGCGCAAATCGGTTTTGGTTGATAATAATATTGAATACGAAGAAAAGTATAGTCCTGCCGAAGATTATCGTTTATGGACACGTTTGATTGATGTTACGAATTTCTATAATTTCCAAGAACCGTTGGTTTTATACAGATGGAACGGCGATAACACGACTGTTACACAACAGGATAAAATGCGTCAGGCTTGGTTTAATATTCATATTCAAGTTTGTGAAAAGCATCCTTATCTGCGCAGATTGTTTGAAAACGGTCAAAGTGGTCCAACTGTATTTAGGATTCGTTTATTTGGTTTTATCCCATTGTTAAAGATAAAGCGCAGAAGGATGTATTTATTTGAATTTATTCCAATGTTTACATTAAAGCATTGATAACATGTACAAGGACTGAATTATGCGATTAACCAAACTAAAAAATGTTCCACTGGCGATTAAATTGATTGGGCATATTAAATTCCCAAATGATTTTATCAGGCGTCATGGAATTTATGACAGATGGTTTTTAAAACATAAAAAAGATACGAAACAAGTAAATTTAAAATATCCTGTCAGTCACAGTAATGTACCTGTTTTTGTTATATCGTTTAACAGACTGTCCTATGTTAAACAGATGGTAGAATTTCTTGAAAAATACGGTTTTAAAAATATTCATATTGTTGATAATCAGTCTTCGTATGAACCATTGCTGGAATATTTACGACACAGTTCGCATCATGTTCATTTTATGGACAAAAATTACGGCCACCGTGTTGTTTGGGAATCTGGATTTTTTGATAATATAATTAGCAAAGAACCATATATTGTAACGGATCCAGATATTCAGCCGAACGAGAATTTGCCACATGATTTTTATCATATTTTGTATCAGACGTTGATTTCTCATCCGTATATAACCAAGGTTGGCTTTGCGTTGGATATATTTAATTTGCCGGACAATGAACAAAGCATGCAGGTAAAAAAATGGGAATCAAAATTCTGGGAAGATAAATTATCTGATGATTCTGATAAATATTGGGCTGATATTGATACCACATTTGGTTTATACAGACCGGGCAAGAATTTATGGCGTTTTTATGATGCAATTCGTATTGGTGGTAATTTTACAGCCAGACATTTGCCATGGCACGAGCAAGAAGAATCTGCTGAAAAGAAATTTTACGCTGATACAGCATCTGCCAGTGCATCATGGATAAAAAACACAGAAATGTACGAGTGATATGAAAAAAAATAAAAAGGTGATATATACTTGTATAACTGGTGGGTATGATTCTATTCCTGTCCACGGGTATGTTGCATCTGATTGGGATTATATTTTATTTACAGATAACAGCAAATTAATTTCCTTGGGTCGCTTTGCGCATTGGACTGTAAAACCGTTACAGTTTAATAAATTAACAAATGTAAAAAATGCCAGATGGCATAAGGTTAATGCGCATAAATTATTTCCTGATTATAATTGCAGTTTATGGATTGATGCACAAATCATAGTTAATAATAACAATTTAATAAATTTGTGTGATGATTTGTTTTCAAGAAATGTGTTGTGTGCCACACCTGCACATCCTGTTCGTAAATGTATTTATGACGAAGCGGTTGTTATCAAAGAGCATAATATTGATTTTGCAAATATTGTAAATTCAGAGGTTAGATATTTACGGGCTCATCGTTATCCTGCAAATCAAGGGCTGTCAGAAACAAATATAGTATTTCGTCAACATAATAAGATAAAATCTGCATTGCGTTTATGGTGGCGTATGATAAAGAAATTTTCTAAACGTGACCAATTATCTTTTAATTATGCCATTTGGAAGACAAATACACCCCTGCTATATATCATGACAGATTCAGAAACAGGATTAGGTTATCATCATTGTATTGCAGATATTACATTTGTTGATAACAAAACGCATAACAGATACAGAATGTTAAATCAGGACAGATGTCGTACGGGTTTATGTCAGTGGTATCAAAACGTAACAGGTAAATATTTAAATTTGAATAACCCAAGAACATTTAATGAAAAAATACAATGGTCAAAAATATATGATTCTAGACCAATAAAAACAAAATTAGCGGATAAGTTTTTGGTTCGTAAATGGGTTGCAAAAAAGATTGGCCAACAATACTTAATACCTTTATTGGGTGTATATGATTCTTTTGATGAAATTGATTTTGATAATTTACCGAATCAGTTTGTTATAAAATGCAATCATGGTGCTGGATATAACATAGTTGTCCATGATAAATCAAAACTAGATTTAAATGATGCCAAGCAAAAAATTAACACATGGTTGTCCGAAGATTTTGCATTTAAAAATGGCTTTGAGTTGCACTATTCTAATATAAAACGCAAGATTATAATTGAACGGTTTATTTCGAATAAATCTGGGGCAGATTTAAATGATTATAAGTTCTATTGTTTTAATGGCAGGGTAAAGTATATCCAAGTGATATCAGAACGCACAGCAGATAATCATAAAGTGTGCTTTTATGATACGCATTGGAAAAAGCAAGACTGGTGGGATAACAATCGTCATGATGGCGATATTGTTAAACCCAAGCAACTTAATAAAATGCTAAAACTGGCAAACAAATTGTGCCAAGGCTTTAATTTTGTTCGTGTTGACCTGTATTATTTAGATACAGATGAAATTTATTTTGGTGAAATGACATTTACCCCCAGCAGCGGAACAATGATATGGAGTTCAGAAACCGTAAATCTATATTTGGGTGAACTGTTTAAATTACCAATACGTGAATATAATATCGAAACAGATAATTATCGCATTGCGAAACGGGACAAGAAATTTAATTTGCATATACCGATAATCTATTACAGTCGTTGTGACAATAAAACAAAAATAAATATTTTGGGCGCCCAGGTGTTAAAAATCAAGCGCACAGATATTGATTATGTTGTATACGTATTTGGAATTCAGGTATTCAAACGTCATATCTCATGCTGTTTTGCAAAGATAAATCTTTTTGGAATCAGGGTATGTAAGTACCGCATATAAAACCGGGCAATTTGCCCGATTTTTTATGCTGATTGTCCACAGACACGCCAAAATACCATCGTCAGTATACGGGGTGTTTCATATGGAACAAAATGTAATTTTAATGTGGTTGTGGTTTGTGAAACGTTCGCCAGTGAAAAGAAGTTTGTACAGACCCCACTTGTATAATAATTTGCATTTTGCATTGGTATTGGCAATGTGATTGTCCCCAGGTCTGCATCGTACCCCAGTTGTACTTCTTCATGTCCTGTTTGCCTGCCGCCTTGTTCAACCCAGCCGGATTTATATTTACGATACCATGTATAATTGTTGCTGGCATTTGGTAATTGTGATTCAACAACGTAATCCAGTACACCGTCTTTGAAATCGTGCAGCGTTAATATATTTGAATTTGCAGCTGTGATTGAATTAGTTAACGATGCAACAGAATTATTCAAACTGTTGATACTGTTGTGTATTGCATTGACATCGCCAAGGTCTGATATATCTTGTCGAACAGTGCTGATTTCTGATGCAAAATTTTCAATTTCTGATGTAACAGCACTGATTCTGTCCAGCAACAGTTTTGTTGAATCTTTGTCTGCGATTTCGGCATAGTTATTTGCAAATCCGATTAAATCAGATTTCATATCTTTCAGAATTTCCATCATGAAATTCATATCTTGATTTATCATCATTGGCGTTAATCGTGCAGTTGGTTGATAGTCAACAATGCGTTTCAATTCCAGTTTTCTGGATATTGTTATGACGTCCAGTGATTTTGGTGGTTTTTTGAATACGATTTTGCCACCAGAATATGGTATATCTGCGTTCAACGTAGAAGATGTTGGATATATTTCAAATCCTGATGCGGGCTGACCGTTTATTTCAACGACAACATCTTGTTTTGTAAAAAAGGGGAATGTGAAATAGAACGTCTTTGTTTTTCCATCCCCGATAAAGTTAAAACTATTCATAGAAAATCCTTTTTTTGTTATAACAAAAAACCAGCCATGAATTGGCCGGCAATAAAAAAACAGGCGGTAAAACCCGTCTGTGTTAATGTGAACAAGTATATCATAAATTCACAAAAAAATCAATCATAAACGTATATTTTGCAATAGGTATATGTACATCTGGTTTTGTAAAAATATATTTTGTATCATAGCATCGGTATTTTTTTATTTACATATTATTGCGGATGCTTTACACTAACAAATGAACCAAAAGAAATTTGGTTCGGGGCTGTCGAAAGCCTTGGTACATCCGGTGCGAAAGCATCGTTATAGATGTTGTTCGGTGTTTTTGCACCGATTCATCCCCTGCAATTATGGTTGGGGGGCCGCAGACGTATATATAAATGTCGCGGAATCACTGATGTGCTGATTTTCGAACCCCCCGACCTGTTGTTTCTTGTGGTCTTATCATTGCGTTGGGGGAATTTATGAATAACATACACTTTGTGTTTATTATTTTTATGTGCCTGTTGTGTACAGGTGTTCATGCAACCTCAAATTGCAATGCGGGGTATTCTGCGAT
>JAGBCZ010000027.1 GCA_017937735.1 Alphaproteobacteria bacterium
GATGCAGTGCGTGGTTATGAAACAGATCCTGAACGTGGCCACAGATGCAGTTTGTGTTTTGAATACAGATTTAAGCGTGCTGTACAATTCGCACGTGAAAACGGTTATAACGCAATTGCAATTGTACTGGGGGTATCACGACATAAAAATCAAGCACAGGTTGATAGTGCCGCACAAAACGTGTGTTCAGATATAAAATATTTACCAATAAAATGGGATGAAAATTTACGTGTAAAAATAAATCGTGAATCCGATTTTTATCGCCAGAATTATTGCGGATGCGAATTTAGCATCAGAAAAGTTTAAAAAAAGCCGGTAAAAGCCGGCTTTTTTTATTTCTGTTTTTCTGTCTTTTTTGCGTATAAATTTGGAAATAAAACAACACCTATGGTGTTGCAAACCATTTTATCACAGCATTTTCCAGTTTTTATATTTTCTGCACACATCGTGTCTTTTTCACGTTGTGACATACCAGATGTCTTTTTGTTGCATTTCATACATCTGCCTATTTCTAAAGATAAACTTAATTCATTTGAATTAGACTTGCTGTTATATTTATTCCAATGTTGTACAGACGTGTTATATCTTGCAATAATAACCTTTGCACATGATTTTGGTGTTGTTTTATACATATCTAAAACATGAAGTAATTCAAACGCCTGTTTCTGGGTAATTCCTGGGACCAATAGATTCTTGCCCATAAGAAATGAAAAATCAGCATCCATTGTAACAGTTACATCTTTTTTATTATTTATATCTAAATCATTATTATCTGCCATATTTACACCTCTTTTCTTTAATATCAATGTATCAAAATGGGCATATATCGTCAATAGATATATGGCCACTTTAATAATTGCGATTGGGGAAAATAGTGACTATAATATAGAAAAAAAGGATAGATATGTCGTCTGTTTTTGTATTCCCTGGCCAAGGCGCACAAGTTGTTGGTATGGGTAAAGAATTATATGAAAATAATGCTGATGCACGTGCCGTATTTGACGAAGTGGATTCTGCACTGGGTGAAAAATTATCAGATATTATTTTTAACGGTCCGATGGAAGAATTAACACTGACTGCAAATGTCCAACCTGCAATTATGGCAACATCAATTGCAATGTTACGTGCCAGCGGTATGCCGCTGCCTGAATTTGTGGCTGGTCATTCATTGGGCGAATATACAGCGCTGTGTGCCGCAGGTGCGTTAAGTGTTGGGGATACTGCAAAACTGTTACGTGTTCGTGGTAATGCAATGCAGACTGCTGTGCCGGTCGGACATGGTTTGACCGCTGTTGTGTTGGGTATGGATATTGATGCGTTACGCAAAATTTGTGATGATGCAGGCTGTGACGTTGCAAATGATAACAGTATGGGTCAGGTTGTTATTTCTGGTGCAAAAGATGCTGTTGAATCTGCGATGACAATGGCCAAAGAGCAGGGCGCAAAACGTGCAATGCCACTGGCGTTATCTGTACCTGTGCATTGCCGTATTCAACAACCAGCCGCAGATGCAATGATGGTGGCCCTGGAAACAGTTGAATTTAAAACACCGTCTGTACCACTGATTTCGAACAAAACATGTACACCGTTGTCAGACGTAAATGAAATTAAGGCAGCATTGGTGTATCAAATGACACATGGTGTTCGCTGGCGTGAAAGTGTTTTAAATATGGCGGAACTGGGCATAACAGATATGATTGAAATTGGACCAGGCGCTGTTTTAACAGGACTATGTTCACGCATTACAGATAAAATAACTGCAAAAAAATTGGAGATATAAGATGTTTGATTTAACAGGACGTATTGCATTGATTACTGGCGCCACAGGTGGTATAGGTTCTGCAATCGCAAAAAAAATGAAACAAGCAGGTGCGACTGTTGTTGTATCTGGGCGCAATGTTGCAAAAATGGATGCGGAATTTGGTGATGAATATATAAAAATTCCATGTGACTTGGCAACCGATGGTGGCGCAGTTGAACTGATTATGAACACAATGGAACAGGCCGGTAAAATCGATATTTTAATTAACAATGCAGGCATCACAAAAGATACATTGTTAATGCGGATGAGTGACGAACAATTCGAAGATGTAATAAATACTAATCTGCGTTCTTGTTTTAAGATGTGCCGTGCTGCAATTATGCCAATGATGAAAAACAGATATGGACGCATTATAAACATGGCTTCTATCATCGGTGTTATCGGTGGCGCAGGTCAGGCAAACTATGCTGCAAGTAAGGGCGGTATGATTGCAATGACAAAATCAATCGCAGCCGAGGTTGCATCACGTGGAATCACAGCCAACGCAATCGCACCTGGATTTATCAAAACACCAATGACAGACGTTCTGCCCGAAGAATTAAAGCAGACTTATTTATCACAAATACCAAGTGGGCGATTTGGCGAACCAGATGATATTGCAAACGCATGCGTGTTCTTGGCCAGTGAAGAAGCGTCATACATCAATGGTCAGGTTTTACATATAAATGGTGGTATGGGTCGTTTCTAGTATGCAAGAATTTGATGTAATTGTTATCGGTGGTGGACACGCAGGGGTAGAGGCTGCATCAGCTGCCGCACGCCGTGGCGCAAAAACATTGTTGTTAACACAGGCAGAATCTGATCTGGGCGCATTATCTTGCAACCCCAGTATCGGTGGCCCTGGCAAATCACAGATGGTTGCAGAAATAACCGCACTGGGTGGTGTTATGGGACGTGCCGCAGACAGGGCAGGGATTCATTGGCGTACACTGAACGCAACACACGGGGCAGCAACACAGGCATTGCGCGCACAAATTGATAGAAATCTATATCATAATGCAATTGTTGATATTTTGTCAGAATATAAAAATTTAAGTATTGTTTTCGAACCTGTAACTGATTTAGACATAAAAAACAAAACAGTCAATAACAAGTTTGTTGCAAAATCTATTGTTCTGACAACGGGTACTTTCTTGCGTGGTGTTGTAACACGTGGGACAGAAAAAATACCGTCTGGGCGACTGCAAGATGATGGCACATACCAAGATGCAGATAAAAATATTTCGGACGTATTATCTGAAAACGGGTTTAAAATTTTGCGCTTGAAAACAGGTACGCCTGCACGAATAAAAAAAGATTCTATTGATTTTTCTGTATGCGAAATTCAACCAGGCGACACACCACATGACTGGTTTGCAGATGGCGATGAAACAAATGTTTATGACAGTGTTTGCTATATAACACATACAACAGAACAAACGCATAATGTTATTCGTGAAAATATAAAAAATGCACCAATGTATAATGGCGACATTGTTGGGACCGGTCCACGATATTGCCCAAGTCTGGAAGACAAGGTTATGCGTTTCCCAGAACATACATCGCATCATGTCTTTTTGGAACCCGAAGGTTATAACAGCGATTTAATATATCCAAATGGCATATCAACCAGTTTTGGGTGCGCAGAACAAGACACGTGGATTCGTACAATTCCAGGTCTGGAAAACGCAGAAATTGCACGATATGGGTACGCAATTGAATACGATGCAATTGATGCACGTGCATTAAACGATAAATTACAATCCAAAGATATTCCGTATATGTTCTTTGCGGGGCAAATCAATGGCACATCTGGATACGAAGAAGCCGCTGCCCAGGGTTTGGTTGCGGGTGCAAATGCCGCTGCGCATGCATTGAATATTGAACCGTTGAATCTTGACAGAACGAATGCGATGATTGGTGTGTTAATTGACGATATTACCACACTGGGGGTCGATGAACCATACCGCATGTTCACATCACGTTCTGAATATCGTTTGTCACTGCGATGTGATAATGCAATTGCACGACTGGGGCCGGTTGGTGTAAAACTGGGGCTGACAAGTAAGGCATGGTACGAAAAAATTTATAATCAGAAAAAAGATATTATTGCGCAAAATGATAACTTCTATGCAGGCTATATCGCACGCAACGAACGTGAAATTGCCGCATATAAGCGTGATGCTGATTTAAAAATACCATCAGATTTTAAATATGATAATCTGCCAGGACTGACAAATGAATTAATTGAAAAATTAAATGCCACGCGCCCAGAAAATATTGCGGACCTATCACGCATTTCTGGCATGACACCGGCAGGTATTATGGTTGTTATGCGCAAGATAAAATGTGGAAATAAATAAGGGGATTACAATGTATGAAGGTACAAAAAAGAATATTTATTATGAACTGCGCACAAACGATGTACGGATAGAGAAAACAGAAAATTCTATCAACTATACTTTCGGTCGTTATCGCATATATTATTATTATGATTGGATGATTATTGGAAAATATAATCCAGAAAATGGCGCATTTGTTCATATGAATAAATTTAGTTGGGACGATGATGAAATTCCAACAGTCAATACCACATATGCAATATATATTGCGGCAAAAAACAAGGCCGCAGGTAAAGAATACATTGACCCATATAGAAATATCCCTATGGATGTCGCAATAAAAGATTCAACCAAGAAGTTCGGTAAAAAAACACAAAAAGATATTGCTGACTTTTTACCATACGATATGCCAAAACAACAACAATTAAGAACAGTCGTAAAAATGAAACGTTTGTTGAAACAAGCAATAAAAGAACATTATACAAAACAAAAGTCTTGATAAATATGCTTTTGTTAGATATTATTCCGTACAGCATTGCCGGTATAGCTCAGCTGGTAGAGCATCTCATTCGTAATGAGGGGGTCGTAGGTTCAAGTCCTATTACCGGCACCAGTTATAAAAAAATCCCCAAATGGGGATTTTTTATTTTGTATTTGATTTTGATTGGTAAACAGATTTTATATTTAACTGTTGCATACGTAATTCAATTGCAGATTGTAATTGTTTCTTTTCTGCGTCTGTTAAAACATATACCGCACCATTTAAATTTGTAACAAATGATGTGACCTGACCATTTTTATCACAGTATATCAGTGCAAAACCGTGTGGTGAATAAATACGATATTCATTTGGCCATTGTTTAATTTGATTTGCGTTGTTTACAACATTTAAAACTTGCGCTAGTGTCATTTTTAATCCTTTTGTTATTTTAAATTCTGTTTAAGATTTTCAACAAAACCTGCCTTGATTGCATCTTGTTGTTGTTTATAAATTGCGGCCTCTCTATTCAAAAATAAATTATACATTTTTTGAACAAAGTCTTTATCTGAAAACCTTTCTTCTTTTACATTGTTTGAATGCATTGTTTGCGTAGTTATAGATATATTTAATGAATTTACAACCTTGCCAAAATCTGATGTATCAAACAAAAATTCTACGGCGTCAGAACCAGAAATTTTAAATCTAATTTCATCATGTCCACCATACAATGAATTGGTACGTTTTGTAATACTTTTACCCTTTAACGACTTTCTGGTAATTGCAAAAACACCATCTTGTAATTTATTTTTTGTGCTATCTGTCATCTTATATACCTTTTATGCATTCAGTACAATACCACAACTATTTGATTTGTCAATTTGTTAATACAATACTTGATTTTTTGTTTTCTTGCGTGTACACTGGTGTGCATGAAGCAAACAACAATAATTATTATTAAATAACTGGCAACTGCGCTTTGGCGGTGGCTGGGGCGTATGGACGCCCTTTTTTTAATGATAAAATGAATACGGAGTACTTAAACAATGTCATATCCAAAAACAGACCCACGTGCAGATTTTCCAGCCTTGGAACAACAGGTTTTGCAATACTGGCGTGAAAATAATACGTTTACAAAAACACTTGAAAAAACCAAGCAAGGCCACCCATTTAGTTTCTTTGACGGCCCGCCTTTTGCAAATGGTTTGCCACACTGGGGGCATTTGGGCGTATCTGTGGTCAAAGATATGATATGTCGTTTTCAGACAATGAACGGCAGATATGTAAATCGTGAACTGGGTTGGGACTGTCACGGGTTGCCTGCGGAAAATTCCGTTGAAAAAAAGCAGGGCAGATCTGCAAAAAATATCGTTGCCGAAGATGGTATTGATGCATTTTGTGATATGTGCCGTACAGATGTTATGACATACACAAATGAATGGGATAAATTTATTGAACGTATGGGGCGCTGGGTAAAAATTGGTGACGAATACGGATATAAAACCATGAATAAAAATTACATGGAATCTATGCTGTGGACGTTAAAGTCTTTGTATGAAAAAGGTCTGTTGTACAAAGATTACAGTGTTAATCCATACGACTGGGTAAATGGTACCGTTGTTTCAAATTCCGAAGCATCACAAGATTATCGTGAAATTGTTGATGATGCAGTGACTGTTTGGTTTGAACTGGAAAATGGCGACAGGGTTATTGCGTGGACAACAACACCATGGACATTGCCTGCAAACAGCGCATTGGCTGTGAATCCAAATATGGAATATCTGCGTATGCAAGACCAAGACGGTCATGTTTATGTCGTTGCAAAATCAAGACTGGGCGCATACGAAAAACAATTTGCAAACGCAACACAGGTCGGTTCTGTTATGGGTTCTGAATTGGTTGGTAAACATTATACACCATTGTTCCCATACTATGCAGGACAATCTGATTTATTGTTCCAGGTAATACCGGCAGACTATGTATCTGACAGCGATGGTACAGGTATCGTTCATATTGCGCCTGCATACGGGGCAGATGACTTTTGGGCTGCAAAAAATATAAATCCACATTTTCCTGTATTATTAAACGTTGATGATTATGGCAACTTTGATGAAACAGTTGTCGATTTTGCAGGCGAAAATATTTTTGCTGCAACACCACGTATTATGGATTGGCTGAAATCAAATGGCAGACTGGTTAAAAAAGAACAATATAAACACAGTTATCCATTTGGCGACCGTTCAAAAGAAAAGTTAATCTATCGTGCGACAGATTCTTGGTATATTGATGTACCAAAAATCAAAGATAAATTATTGGCAAACAACGCCAAGGTAAACTGGACATCTGCGGGCGAACGTTTCCGTTCTTGGATAGAAGGCGCACGCCCATGGTCTATTTCACGTAACCGTTTCTGGGGTATGCCATTGCCAATATGGGAAAAAGACGGTGAATTTAAAATATTCGGTTCAATCGCAGAACTGGAAGAATTCTTTGGTGTAACAGTTTCTGATTTACATCGTCCAACATTAGATAAATTAACCAAAGACGGTTGGACACGTATACCAGATGTATTGGATTGCTGGGTGGAAAGTGGTTCTATGCCATGGGCATCGTTGCACTATCCATTTGAAAACAAAGATAAATTTGATGCAACATTCCCAGCAGACTATATTATCGAAGGCCAAGATCAAACACGTGGTTGGTTCTATGCACTGATGGTGCTGGCGACAGCATTGTTTGACAAGCCTGCGTTTATGAACGTCTCTGCAAATGGCATGGTGGTTGATGAAAACAAAAAGAAATTTTCAAAATCATTGAAAAATTTTGTTAACCCAGAACAGCAAATTGAACAATATGGCGCAGATGCTATACGTTTGTTTATCTTGGGTTCAAACTTTATGAAGGCAGAACCTGTACCAGTTGATAAAGAAGGTAAAGTATTTGTTGAATCAACAAAAACTATTCAAACGCCACTGTGGATGGCATATCACTTCTTTACACTGTATGCAAACGCAGGTAACGTAACCGCAAAGTTAGTTGAACATACAGATAACGCACTGGATAAATATATCTTGGCAGAATTAAATGTATTGATTGGTGTTGTTAAGTCTGCACTGGACGAATATAAGCCAGATATCGCAATCAAAGAATTTGTTCGTTTCTTGGATATATTAAATAACTGGTATATCAGACGTGGTCGTGCACGTTTCTGGGACGAAGAACAAGATGCATTTGATACACTGTACACTGTATTGGTAACACTGTGTCGCGTACTTGCACCATTTGCACCATTTGTTTCTGAATATATATACCGTAATTTAACAAATGGCGAATCTGTTCATTTAACCGATTGGCCAACGGCCCAGGCGACAGATGCAAATATTGTAAATGATATGCGCCGTGTACAGTCGATTGTATCTGTTGGTAAACAGTTGCGTGAACAATATAAATTGGCAAATCGTATGCCGTTAAATTCACTGACTGTGGCAGGTGTTAATATGCCTGAATACGCAGATATAATCAAAGATGAATTAAATGTAAAATCTGTTAAATTTGATTCTAATATTTCAGATGTTGCAGACAGTTTTATCTATCTGATTACACCAAAAATAGGTGGCCGTTTGGGTGGTGCATTAAAAGACATTATCCCAGCAGTTAAACGTGGCGATTATGAAATTGTTGGTGATAAACTGTTGGCCGGCGGACATGAATTGAACGCAGATGAATTTGAAAATCGTCTGACTGTTAAAGATGGCGTTACAGGCGCTGCACTGCCAGATAACACAGCCGTTGTTGTTCTGGACACAGAATTAAACGCAGAACTGATTGCCGAAGGTTTGGCGAACGAAGTGCGCCGATTTATCCAAGATACACGCAAAGCCGCAGGCCTGGATGTATCTGACAGAATCGTTCTGACATACAGTGCAGATCCGGCGTTAATGTCTGCAATCGACCAACATAAAAAACACATCATGCGTGAAGCATTGATTGTTGAAATGGTGTTGGGCGATGGCGAATACACAACAGACATAGATGGATATAATCTGTCAATATCTGTTAAAAAAATCTAAACAATAAAAAGGTGTATGTATGGCGTGCATGAACAATCTTTGTCCATTTAATTCTGGATTAAAATGTTCTAATGATTTAATCCATTGTGTTGTACGTAATCTGTATAACGCACGACAACTGACGTACGCACGTCATACATACACAGTCAAACAAAGATAACCAAATGACACCACAACAATATTTTGAACTGGTTCCACCAACAATTGATATGACAATTCGTTCAGAATTATATCACACGAACGAATTTAACTTTGCGGTGGCGGTAATACTGTCTGCCCAGGCAACTGATAAAAAAGTGAACGAGGTTACACCACGCCTGTTTGAAATTGCGCCAACACCACAAAAAATGCTGGACTTGGGAATTGATGGGCTAAAAGAACATATTCGGGTAATATCGTTCTTTAATAACAAGGCAAAAAATATTATTGCATTGGCACAAAAACTGGTTGATGAAAAAATCACAGATACATTTTCAGAAAAATATCATAATCGTGATGCACTGATGACATTACCTGGAATTGGACAAAAGACCGCAAATGTTGTTTGTAACGTTTTATGGGGCGCGCCAAACATCGGTGTTGATACACATGTGTTTCGTAATGCCCACAGATATGGATGGGTTGATGACAGCGATAATACCCCAGAAAAAGTCGAAGAAAAATTACTGAAAAAAATTCCAAAAAAATATCACGCAATTGTAAATCATGTTATGGTTTTGCATGGGCGATATGTTTGCAGCGCACTGCGACCAAAATGTGAAACATGTCCTGTGGCACAGTTTTGCCCGTACACAGGAAAAGTACCAATTGATAAATCAAATAAAATTTCATAATATGTATATCGCAGACACTGCATGACAACAAAAGGACTTTCTACAAGACCCGAACCCACATCCCTAGGTGCAATGTTTGTTCATAAAAAAGCCGGTAAACACCGGTTTTTTTAGTGGTTAGTTGTGGCATGATTTTTACTATGTAATATAATAGAAATAATTCATTCACTTATCACTTACACTAACCACTTGCTCACAAAAAATTTATATATTATAATTGCATCAGACATTTGTTGGTGACAAGGCCTTGAACAAGCCGTACAACCAAAAACAATAAATGTCCCGACCGTATGGTCGGGATGCTGTATATCGTAAGGTATACGGGGTCTTGGTTGTAAGATTTGTTCAACTCCCGACCACTTTTCAAATGTGGTCTTTTTTTTATTTAACAACGGGGGTAACAATGGAATCCGAATTTTTAGACCCATCTGATAAAGACAAACCATTATCATTAAAAACAGGTTATATGTTTATGTGTTTTTTATATTTAGAAAAAGCGTATACAAACCTGCGTAAAGTAATGGAAATAATGTCAGAATACAAACCATGGTTTGATACAGACAACAACAACCCGGTTATGCCAAGAACAAAACAAGAACAATTAGATATTGAAAAAACCATCAAAAAAAGCCGGTAAATGCCGGCTTTTTTTAATGGTTAGTTGTCCTTTATGCTAAATCTTTTACCTTTTTTGTCTTGGTGTCATACACACGTGGTTTGCCTGCGTATCGTAATGCGTGGTGATGTTTTGGTATTAAGTATTCTGGAATTGGTGATGCACGTCCCATTCTAACCTTGTCGTTCATAGCAATTTGTACAGCGTTTTTACGATAGAAGTGCCATTCACCTTCGGCTTCGATTGGGCGATTATAAAATCCTTGGAACAATATCAATTGTTTTCCTTGGGGTAATGTCATCAAATCCATTGGGCTATATAAATCGCTTTCTTTATCAACTTCGACATCTTTGCCATCTGGTCCTTTTTCTTTTTTCTTGACCTTTTTCTTGCCAATCATACGTGTAAATCTTTCTGCTGTTGCAGGGTCATTAACACGCAAAATGATTTTTGCCGCTGTATTTGCAACAATTGTATCTGCTGCCTTGTCGCCATATTTTTCTGCAATCTGGCTGATGTCCTGACCAACAATCAGGTATGATACCTTTTGTCCACGACCAACAGCCGGGCCTTGGATAATCGCTTCTAGTTTGTTCATAGTTGGCATTTCGTCCAACACAAACAACGCAGGATATGGCCCCAGTTTTTTGCCGTGATTGACTTTTTCTGGTGGGTTTGCAATCAAGAATTTTGACAGCAATTCAATAAACATACTGGTAATCGGACTGAACGCAGGTGCATCCGCAACATTCATAGACAGATATATTGTAACAGGCTTTACCTTGCCGTCTGTGGGGTCGACCATACCACGCAAGTCACTGAAATGAATATCTGAATGACGTGTGTGTTTGTTCACCGCCGGATGACGGAAAATATTTAATCCAGCATTCATCGTAGATATAACAGAACCACGTTCTTTATCGGGTGTATTAGATAAATTTATCAGTGCAGATATCGCATCAGAATCGTATGAATACAGACGGGCTTCATTAACTGCCTCGGTTAAAAAGTCTTTCATTGGGTCTGCCATCATAACCATTTGGTCGCCCTGGCGTTTACGTTCTTCGATTTCGTTTGCGACTTTTATTTGTCCTTCGACATACCATGCCAAGAACATTGGAATTGATGCTTCGCCCCCGTGCCATTCATTTGGCAGTCCTGCCCACGTACCAACATGTACATAATTGTTAATATTTAACTGACCACGTTGCAGTAATGACATTGCCGCATACGCATTTGGATCAGTTGTCATTGTCATATAGTAATCCATCAACACAGTTGCATCTTGATTATCAAATGTTCCATTTTTTAATCTGTGATAAAAATAGTCATTTGCCTTGGCACGTTCAACCTTGGATACAATAAAGTTTATAAACCCAGTTAATGCCGCACGCGCAGTATTTGACCAGTGTGGGTCTTTGGCGTTTTCTTCGATAATAGAATTAACAATAACCTGGATATACGTGCTTTTCTCTTCTTCGTTATCCGGCAAGTTTTCTGGTGATAATGGATTCCATGCAGGATAATAAATACCGTTTTCTGGTTCGTCACGTGCCGCCCAATTTAAAATAAATACAGGACCAACAGTTGCACGATATGCAGATGTATCCCTGTCCAGTTCAGGTTTTGGGTCGTTTATAATCATTGAAACATCATCGCAACCCAAAATTGTCGGGATAACGACACCCTGTGTTTTACCGGTACCAGCAGGCGCCAATAACAACGCAGACAAACATTCGTCCATTTTTAACGGCTTGTTCTTGAAAAATCCCAAAACCATCATAAAGCCCTTGAACAAACCTTCTTTGTTTTTGTGATTTGTTCCCATCTTTTTAATGTCATCTGCATTTGCCTTGCGTGAAGATTTTTCATCAAATTTATCTTTGGAATGTGGGTTAAATTCATCTGTCATCGTGGCATCTGCCAGAAAATAATATCCAATCAGTGGCAGTAATGGGGTTATACACGCCCAATCTGGACGCATAACACATCTAGATATCCAAGATGGAATTTCTGCCAACACAGATATTCCGCACGAAGATAGCATTTGTGATAAATAAATAGCAATCCAATGCTTGGTCGCAGGCGACCATCCATAACGCCAAATGTGTTCAACTGGGAACGCCGCAGCAAACATTATTGCAGCAATTATCCATATCAGAATAGTCCAACGAATAGACCAAAACTCACGCGCAAGGGGTGTTTGCTCGTGCTCCTTATATGCGCTGGAACGGAAAATACTGATACCTTTTCCTTTGCCAGATGCAGATAAAAAGTTGAATTTAGTTGCCATGGTGTTAATATTATATCAGAAAAAACACAATTTATAAATCAGGAATTACACAAAACATGAAAAATATTCCAAGAATTTTTGTTGGTGAAAATATTCAATCTGGTATTCATTTGCCTGCAAGCAAGGATATTGTGCATTATTTGACACGTGTTATGCGAACAGATAATTGCTTGGTGTTTGGTGATGGGCATGAATACAATGCTGTTTTATCAGATGATAAAAAATCACTGATTGTTGGCAATCAGACTGAACATACAGACCCATCAAATGATATTACATTGTTATTTGCACCAATTAAACGGACAGATGATTTAGTAAATATGGCAACGCAAATGGGTGTTTATGCGTTTCAGCCTGTTATAACAGACCGAACAAATGCAAATCATATAAACTGGGAACGTATGCAAAAAATCGCGATTGAGGCATCAGAACAATCAAACCGAAATAGTGTTCCAAAAATACATACACCGATACGGTTTTCAGAACTTGATTTAAAAAATACTGTTTTCGCAGACGAACGTGCTGCGTATGGATGTGATGTAAAACATAAAACAAAAAATATTAAATCTGTTCTAATCGGACCCGAAGGTGGATTTTCCGATTCAGAATTTAATGCGTTGGATAACGCTGGTGCGTGTGGGATATCACTGGGGAAAACGATATTGCGTGCAGAACTGGCCGCAGCAATTGCAATCGCCAAGGTGGTGGAAAAATGGGAATAAGAATATCAAAAGTTATTGCAGATTCAGGTGTCGCATCACGCCGTGGTGCCGAAGAATTGATTTCAATGGGGCTGGTGCGTGTTAATGGAAACGTTGTTTATACGCCGGTTTTCTTTGTCGAAGCCGATGACGTTATCGAAGTAAAAGGTAAAAAAATAACGCAAAAGAATGGTTTGTTTGTATATAAATTTCATAAACCAATTAACACTGTCACAACTGCAAGTGACCCACAGGGGCGCAAAACAATATACGATTGTCTGCCCGAAGAATATAGAAATCTGAAATATATCGGGCGGTTGGACTTTAAAACGACAGGTTTGTTATTGCTGACAAACGATGGGGAATTTGCACGTAAATTAACATTACCAGCATCAAAAATTCCACGTACATATATTGCAACTGTATCCAGTCGTGATTTTTCAGGATTAGATGCGGCACGTAACGGTATTACTGTTGACGGTATAAAGTATGCACCAATGAAAATAGACCATATTGGTGGCAGCAATTTACGTGTATCTATCTGCGAAGGTAAAAAGAACGAGGTTAGAATTGTACTGGCTGCATGTGGGTGTCCTGTACATAAATTACACCGTGTTTCATTTGGTAATATAAAATTAAAAAAGTTACCTGTTGGGAAAATTGAACAAGTGCCACAGAAAACGATTGACGAATTATTAAAATCTCTTTAATATTCAATAAAAAGGAAGGGAGATTTGCAATGAAAAAAACACCTGCAAAAAATATCAAAAACACAAAAAAGCCAGTAAAGGTACGGCCTGTGGCATCTAAACCAACTGTAAAGGCAACAAAAAGTGCAAAGCCATGTTTTAATCCATGGTCTGTATCAATTTATGTTTATTGGTTCATTATTTTGTTCTTTATTGCTGCAACATTTTATATTTTAGGGCGCAGTCATAATGATACACAAACAACACCTGCTGTTCAGATTACCGAAGAAGCATTGTTGCAATCAGGTGATTATTATGAAAGCGGTAAAACAAAATTATCATCTGGCAATATTGCAGATGCAATTGTTGATTTGACGGCTGCAATTGATTCTGGGGCTGCATCTGTTGATACATATATCCTGCGTGGCGAAGCACACATGCAATCTGGCGATTATGCCAAGGCAATGGCAGACTTTAATTCTGTGCTGGAAAAAGATCCTGCAAATGCAGTTGCATATTATGACCGCTATTTGTTGAATACACGTCTGGAAGATTATAATTCTGCAATGAACGATATTAACAATGCGTTGGCTGCAAATACAACAAACCCAAGTGCGATTTTGCAAATGCGTGATTTGTATGCAAAACGTGGCAAATTAAACCTGTGGTTGAAAAATTGGCAGGGCGCTGTTGCAGACTTTACAAATTCGTTGGCCAGACCAGAAGGTACAATTGACCCAACTGTTTATGCCGACCGTGCAGAAGCGTATACTGCAATGGGTAACTTTGCAGAAGCAATCAATGATTATTCATCTGCTGTTCGTGTAATATCTGAACAAATCCAGGGCGCACAAACAATGGATGAACGCGAAGCATTGTCCAGCAAAGCAATGAGCTATTTTGAAAAATCAGCGGCATTGAATTTGCAATCAGGAAACATTGATGCATCACGTAATGATTTAGAATCTGCATACACAATCGCAGTTGCATTAAATGATTCTGAAACAGCAACAAGACTGGAAGGTTTAATTGTTGAACTGAACAATCAAGTTGCACAATAAAAACAACATTATAAAAAAAGCGCCCGCATGGGCGTTTTTTTTATTCTTGTATAAATCCACCTGATTGCATTTTCCATAATTTTGAATATATTTTTCCATTACGTAACAACTGATAATGTGAACCCGATTCTATGATTTTACCACGATTTAACACAATAATCTTGTCCATGTTTTTTAATGTAGACAATCTGTGGGCAATAACAATCGTTGTGCGATTTTGTGACAGTTTGTGAAACGATTGTTGAATTGCATCTTCTGTTTCAGAATCCAATGCAGATGTCGCTTCGTCTAAAATAAGTATAGGGCTGTTTTTTAAAAACGCACGTGCAATCGCAATTCTTTGTCTTTGACCGCCAGACAGTTTTATTCCACGGTCGCCAACCACTGTGTTGTACCCATTTGCAGTGTCGCAAATAAATTTATGTGCATACGCTTTTTTTGCAGCAGCAATAATTTCTGTATCTGGAACATCTGGGTTTCCATATGAAATATTTTCCCGCAATGAACGATTAAACATCGTTGGTTCTTGGGGAATAAATGCAATGCTTTTTCGCAAAGAATCTTGTGTGACAGACTTAATATCTTGGTCACCAATCAATATCTGACCACTTGTCACATCATACATACGCATAATCAAATTTACCAATGTTGTTTTCCCAGCGCCGCTAAGTCCGACCAAACCAATTTTTTCACCTGGATTTATAAACAAATTAAAATTCTTTAATATAAATTTTTTATTATATTTAAATGATATGTTTTTTATGTTTATCGATGCTGTCTTGATATGTAATTCTGTTGCGTTTTCTGCATCCTGAATTGTAATCGGTTTTATTAACGCATTATAAGACCCAACCGCATTACCCCACTTGTTGTTAAAGTTTTTAATTGTCATAACCATATTAAATGCGATTGAACTGATTGCAGTAAATGTCGCCAGTGCAAACGATATTTCTGCAACAGTTGACTGACCAACGCTGTACATATATCCCGACAATACAATAAATATTGTAAAACAAATCGTGTCCATAACCAGATTGCCCGGTGCCCAGAAAAACCGCGACCAAAAATGAGCATTACAAGCATCTTTTTGATATTTTTTTCTGATTGGGGCAACAAAATTTTGTTCATACTTTGCCTGGGCAAACATTTTCACCACTGGAAAATTAGACAACGCGTCTAATAATCTGCCTTGTAATGTGTTCAGCGAAGATGCCGCCTGGGCAGATTTTCTTAACGCTTTTTTGACAGTAAATATACCCCATAAAATACGAAACAAAACAGCAATCGTTATCACCAGTAAATATTGCCAACCAATTGCAAATAAACTGGATGCAGATATGAAAAACACAACCAAAACCGCTGTTGCAGTACCAAATATCAATTCAATCGTTTCATAAAAAGATTCTGAAATTTGGTGAATTTGACTGGATATTTTTCCTGGCATTGATGCGGTATAATATTCTGTACTTTGATTGAATACATAATCATATAAGTCCGATGAAATTTTATTATATGATTTATACTTAATCAAATTATCAAAAACATACCACCGCAGTATTGATGCGCACCACTGTAATCCACGCAGAACAAAGTAAATAATCGCAACATTTAACACCGCATGAAATACCATATCTTGCGGATTTGATTCAATTGCGTTTACAGTTGCCTTTAATGCAAATGCAGGCAGCAAATTTAGCCCAAAAGTATCAATTATCGCCAACAGGCTGTATAACAATGCGATTGCGCCACAATAACGCCAAAAATTTTTGAAATAAAACTTGAAAACAGATGCAGGAAATTGCATAAAAACACCTTTGTTGCAGTGGGAATTATATCACAAATATTGTTGTATTTTTAGTCTGATTTTATTTGCAAAGCAATAAATATGTTTTATAATTTACACGGCGAAGGAGAAATTGTTCTTTTGTGTGTCTGTTACAGGATACAGAAACGAATGATTTTTCTTCGCAAAGATGAAACGTAAAAAAATATGGAGAAAAATAAATGGTATTTGGCTTATTTAAAAAAGACGCTAAATTAAATAATCCTGTCGCAGTTGAAATCAAATATGGTGATGAAGTACTGCGTTTGGAAACAGGTCGTATGGCAAAACAGGCAAACGGTTCCGTTTTGGCAACAATGGGGGGCACAATGGTTTTGGCAACTGTTTGTGCAGAAAAGGCAGCGGTCGAAGGACAAGATTTCTTTCCGTTGACTGTTGATTATCAGGAAAAATTTGCATCTGCGGGTCGTATCCCTGGTTCACGTGATCGCCGCGAAGGCAAGGCATCAACTGCTGAAACATTAATAGCACGTTTGATTGACCGTCCAATCCGTCCATTGTTCCCAGAAACATTTAAGAACAAAGTTCAAATTATTGCACAGGTATTTTCATACGATAGAAAAAATCAACCTGATATCTTGGCTATGATTGCATCCAGTGCTGCGTTGGCATTGTCTGGCGTTCCATTCCAGGGGCCAATTGGTGCCGCACGTGTCGGTTTTGCAGACGGTAAATATATCTTGAACCCATCAAAAAAAGCTGTTGAAGATTCTGAAATGGATTTGGTTGTTGCCGCAACAAAAGATGGCGTATTGATGGTGGAATCAGAAATCGGCGAATTAGATGAAGCAACTGTATTAGGTGCTGTTAAATTTGGTTTTGATGCACAACAATCTGTTATTGCTGCAATTAACGAATTGGCAGAAAAAGCAGGTAAAGAACGTTGGGCAACACCAGAAAAATCTGCCGAATATATCGAAATGGAAAAGAATTTCGAAGATTTTGCAGGCGACATTGAATCTGCATTGCAAATCAAAGAAAAGTTGGTCCGTTTAGAAACATTGGCATCAATTCATACTGCGGCCAAGGCCCGTATTGCAGAATTGTTCCCAGAAACAACAACAGCAACATCTACGTTGGAATCTTGGGCAGATGAAGTTATTGAAAATCTGACTGCACGTATTATGCGCAGTAATATCTTGGCAGGAAAACCACGTATTGACGGTCGTGATAATAAAACAGTTCGTCCAATCGAAATTGAATTGGGTGTTCTGCCACGCGCACACGGTTCTGCGTTATTCACACGTGGTGAAACACAGGCGTTGGTATCCCTGACATTGGGTGGCGGCAAAGATGCGTTACCAATTGAATCTTTGGATGGTTCCGAAGAACGCGACTTTATATTGAACTATAATTTCCCAGGATATTCCGTTGGTGAATGCAAGGGTTTAAAATCCCCAGGTCGCCGTGAAATCGGTCATGGTAACTTGGCATGGCGTGCGGTTCATCCAATGGTACCAAGCAGAAAAGAATTTGATTATGTAATTCGTATCGTATCAGATATCTTGGAATCAAACGGTTCATCATCAATGGCGACAACATGTGGCGCAACATTGGCAATGATGGATGGCGGTGTTCCAATGAAACGTCCAGTTGCGGGTATTGCAATGGGTCTGATTAAAGAAGGCGATGATTACGCAATTCTGACAGATATCTTGGGTGACGAAGATCATTTGGGTGATATGGACTTTAAAGTAACAGGTACAGACCAAGGTGTAACAGCCCTGCAAATGGATATTAAAATCACATCTATCACATTTGAAATTATGGAACGTGCATTGGCCCAGGCAAAAGATGGCCGTATGCATATCTTGGGCAAAATTGAAAAGGCAATTAAAAAGCCTCGTGCAAAATTGTCTGAATATGCACCACAATTGTACACAATGAAAATCAACCCAGACAAGGTTCGCGAAGTTATCGGCAAGGGTGGCAGTGTTATCCAAGCCTTGGTTCGTGAAACAAATACTATTATTGATTTAGAAGATGATGGTACTGTTAAAATTATGGCTGTTGCAAAAGAAGATGCAGATGATGCAATTGCACGCATCAAAGACATTGTTGCAGAACCAGAAGTCGGCGAAATCTATAAAGGTACTGTATCTGGTATGAAAGATTTTGGTCTGTTTGTAAAAATCTTGAACGGGTTTGAAGCAATGGTTCATATTTCTGAAATCACAGGTGAACGTATCGCAAAAATTGAAGATACAAAAATCAAAGAAGGTGATACTGTTTATGTTCGTTATTTGGGTGCAGACAAGCGTGGTAAAACACGTATGTCAATGATTGGTATCGACCAAAAAACCGGTGAAGCAATTGACAAATAAGGAACAATATGACACCAGAACAATTAAATTGGACGGATAAACAATGGGCAATTCATTTGAATTGCCCAGTCCAAGAAATTCCAAGTATTCGGGCGTATGTGCATGCAAACTTTTTTCCTGTAATCGCACAGGATAAGGATACCAAAGCGTATAATTTCATTATGACAAAAATGGGAACAAGTATGGCAGGCACACGAAGGGTTATGCCTATGATTTCTGACAAGAACGTATTTTCTGATTTTGAATCTGCCAGAACGCATGCGAACAATGAAGTAATACCAAAATTGGAACTGACTAAATTTTGGTCTGATGCATTGTATATTCCACAACGCGCATTACAAATGTTACACATAGGGGGGAGATAATATGGATATGGAATCATTGATGGCACAAGCGGCAGAATTGCAAAATAAAGTTGCCGCCGCCCAAGAAAAATTGGCACAAACAACAATCAAGGGTATTGCCGGCAATGGCGCATGCATTGTTGATATGACTGGTAAATACGAAGTGTTAAAAATAACAATTCATCCATCTGTATTATCGCATGGCGCAGAAACTGTATCTGCAACAGTGTTAGCAGCAATGCAAGATGCAAAACAAAAGGCAGATGCACTGATTGATAAAGTAATGGGTGATGCAACCGCAGGTATGCCAATACCACAATAGAGTGATTAGTGTAAGTGGATGAATAATTTTTGCTATGTTAAATAACAAAAATCATGCCACAACTAACCACTAAAAAAGCCGGCATTTACCGGCTTTTTTTAATCTTTTTTTAAAAAGTTTTCTAACCAATGATTGTCAAAATTTAATTGTTTAACATCTTTGTTGTTTAATAATTTTTTTTGCAATGGAATTGTTGTCTTGACACCTTCAATAACAAATTCATCCAATGCACGTGTTGCACGCATAATACACGCAGGTCTGTTTTGTGCATGTACAACCAACTTTGCAATCATCGAATCGTATGTTGGTGGAATTGTGTATCCTGTATAAACAGCACTATCCACACGAACACCCAACCCGCCAGATGGTGCATACAGTGTAATTTTCCCAGGGTTTGGGATAAATGTATCTGGGTCTTCGGCGTTTATACGAAATTCAATTGCGTGTCCATTTGGAATAACGTTTGATTGTGTGTACCCCAACTTTTCACCCGCTGCGATACGAATCTGTTCACGGACCAAATCAATTCCATAAACCATTTCTGTTACAGGATGTTCAACCTGTAATCTGGTATTCATTTCCAGAAAATAGAATTTACCGTCTTCGAACATAAATTCAAACGTGCCAGCATTTGTATAACCCATTTTTTTCGCAGCACTTTTGCAAATTTCAATCATATCGTCACGTTGTTTTTGTGACAGGGCGGCTGCCGGACATTCTTCCATAACCTTCTGATTGCGTCTTTGCAACGAACAGTCACGTTCGCCAAAGATAACAACGTTGCCGTGTTTATCACCTAAAACTTGAAATTCAATATGACGTGGGTGTAACAACAGTTTTTCCATATACAGTGTATCATCACCAAATGCGGACAATGCCTCGTTCTTGGTTAACTGGTACGCTTCGGCCATATCATCTGCACACATTACAGGGCGCATACCACGACCACCACCACCCGCAGATGCCTTTAACATAACGGGATATCCAATTTTTTCGGCGATATCCAGCGCATCTTCCAATGATTTTAATTCCCCATCTGACCCCGGTACCACCGGCAAACCACATTCAATGGCAGTCTTTTTTGCGTTAACCTTGTCGCCCATTTTGGTAATCATTTCTGGTTCTGGACCAATCCAAATCATACCATGTTGTTCAACCTTGTGTGCAAAGTCTGCACGTTCAGATAGAAATCCATACCCAGGATGAATCGCATCAGAATTTGTTAACAATGCGGCTGTTAAAATCGCAGATTCATTAAGGTATGAATCACGTGCCGGTGCCGGCCCAATACATACAGATTCATCTGCCAATTGTACATGCATCGCATCCTTGTCCGCAGTCGAATATACTGCAACAGTACGAATTCCCATATCACGACATGCACGAATTATTCGCAGTGCGATTTCACCACGGTTTGCAATTAAAACTTTTTTTATTTGTGACATAATTTTTATTCAATAACGATTAAAGGTTGATCAAATTCCACAGCCGCCCCATCTGTAACCAAGATTTCTTTTACAACGCCATCTTTATCAGATTTAATAGGGTTAAAGGTTTTCATTGCTTCAACCAATGCGACTGTATCGCCAGCCTTAACACAACTGCCCACAGAAACGAACGCATCTGCGCCTGGTTCTGGTGCCAAATATACAACACCAACCATCGGTGATTTCAATGCATAACCGTTAATAACCGATTTTGCCTGTTTTGTATTTTCTTGTTTTGCATCTGTTGCAGCCACAGCAACTGTTGCCGCCACTTGTTGTTTTGAAAGATGAATATGTTTGCGATATACACCAAATAAAAACTGACGTTCCAAATTCAGTTCTGTAATACCCATATCATCCATGATTTTTGACATAGATTCAACGGTTGCACGAAATGACATCTTTTATCCCTTTTTGTTTAAATTATCTATCTCGCATTTATTAAATTCTACCACAATCAACGACATTGTCAAGGCACAGGGTCGTAACCAAACCCGCCCCCCGGTCTGCATCGTGAGATACGTTTTATTCCCATAAATGTCCCACGTACAGCACCATACTTTTCAATGGCTTGTTTGGTATATTCACTGCATGTTGGGGTAAATCTGCACGACTGCTTTCCGCCAATTATTGGGGATATTATGTATTGGTATGTACGTACCATATATATTGCAATTTTTTTAAGCATTTATTTCTTGTTTTTTCAGATAATGCAGGGCCTTGCGCATTGCCTCGCGTCCAGATGCACGGTCTGCATTTAATATATCACGTCTGATAACGAAAATGTAATCCCATGTATCACGCATCATTTTTTCATTATGCGCAATCCAGTCACGTATCAGGCGCTTTGCACGATTTCTGTCGACAGCGTGTTTAAACGTCTTTTTCGTAACAATCAGTCCGTATTTTGGGTTATCTGGATATTTTGCAGCCTTTGCACGTATCAGAAAATATGCACAACGGGCAGTCGGGTCGTTTTCACCCGCAACAAAGTCAGCATGATTTTTTATTGTATCTCGTTTCATATCAAGGCTTATATTATCACAATATATAATAAATCAAATAAATTTATGTGCATGCCTTGATTTTTTGAATATCGTGATTTATAGTTCAAAAAAATCAATATTTTATGTGGGGTTAAATATGTATAACTGGTTGATGAAATTCTTTTCAGCGGACATGGCAATTGACCTGGGGACCGCAAACACACTGATTTATGTCAAGGGGCGTGGAATTGTTTTAAATGAACCTTCTGTGGTGGCTGTATCTGAAAACCGCTTAATCGGGCGCAAGGAAATATTGGCCGTTGGAACAGAAGCAAAACAGATGTTTGGTCGTACACCTGGAACAATATCCGCAGTACGTCCATTGCGTGATGGCGTTATTGCAGACTTTGAAGTTGCCGAAGAAATGATAAAATACTTTATACGCAAGGTTCATCATCGCAGTCCTTTGGCCGCCCCATTGATAATTATTTGCGTACCATCATGTGCAACACAGGTAGAACGCCGTGCAATACAAGAAGCAGCAGATGCTGCCGGCGCACGCAAGGTTTATATTGTCGAAGAATCAACCGCTGCTGCGATTGGTGCAGGGCTGCCTGTTGAAAAACCTGTTGGTTCAATGGTTTTGGATATTGGTGGTGGTACGACCGAAGTGGCAGTTATGTCACTGGGGGGCATTGTTTATTCAAATGCTGTACGTACCGCTGGTGATCAAATGGATGTTGATATTATTGACTTTGTACGCAAATCTAAAAATTTATTGATTGGTGAAAATACAGCCGAAGAAATTAAAAAGAGAATTGGTAACGCAATCCCACCAAAAGATAAAGACAACGAATTAACAATGAAGATAAAAGGGCGTGATTTAATGTCTGGCACCCCAAGGGAAGCAATCGTTACAGAATCACAAATTGCATCTGCGTTGGCACAAACTGTATCTAAAATTGTTAACACTGTTCGTCAGGCATTGGAATTGACACCGCCAGAATTATCTGCGGACATTGCTGATTTTGGTATTGCGATGACAGGTGGCGGTTCATTGTTGCGTGGCTTGGATACAGCAATCCGTGTGGCCACAGGTCTGCCGGTCTTTTTGGTTGATAATCCATTGGCATGCGTTGCATGTGGCAGTGGTAAAATGTTATCAAATCTGGATAAAAACAAACACGTTTTACAAACAATGTATTAAAAAAATGCCGGTAAATGCCGGCTTTTTTTAATGGTTAGTTGTGGCATGATTTTTGTTATTTAACATAGTAAAAATTATTCACTCACTTACACTAATCACTAACCACTTGCTCACAAAAAATTTATATATTATAATTGCATCAGACATTTGTTAGTGAACGGGCTTCATACCCCATTGACTACTTTAATCACGACAATGTCCCGACCATACGGTCGGGATGCTGTATATCGTAAGGTATACGGGATTTGTGTAGTCAAATTTGTATGAACTCCCGACCACTTTTCAAATGTGGTCTTTTTTTATTTAACAACGGGGGTAACAATGGAATCCGAATTTTTAGACCCATCTGATAAAGACAAACCATTATCATTAAAAACAGGTTATATGTTTATGTGTTTTTTATATTTAGAAAAAGCATATACAAACCTGCGTAAAGTAATGGAAATAATGTCAGAATACAAACCATGGTTTGACACAGACAACAATAACCCGGTTATGCCAAGAACAAAACAAGAACAATTAGATATTGAAAAAACCATCAAAAAAAGCCGGTAAACACCGGTTTTTTTTTGATGGTTAGTGTTGTTTACTTTCTTAATAAACTTTGTACCGCCAATGGAAAATCGGGGGCGTTTGCAAGGTATGATCCAGAAACCAATAAATTTGCACCTGCATCCCAACATAATTGGGCGTTCTTTGCATTTATGCCGCCGTCAACCGATATTAAAAATTTTAACCCATATTTTTTGCGTGTGCCGGCCAAAATAGATATTTTATGCAAACATGATGGTTCAAATGATTGTCCTGCGGCACCTGGGGTAACAGTCATAACCATAACCTCGTCAATATCACGCAGAACAGATTTCAATAATGTCACAGACGATTCTGGATTTAACGCAATTCCAACACGTTTACCCGCAGCACGTACAGTGCGTATCGCCGCACGCAACCCAGATGTATTTGTTGATAATATAACTGTATCCGCACCGGCAGCAATTGCATCTTGGGCCCAAATGTTTGGGCTTTCTGTCATCAAATGCACATGCAAGTGTGCGTTCGTTTTTGCACGAATTTTACGCAATTCTTCGATACTGCCAGAAATTCTATCAACATAAAAGCCGTCCATAATATCAACGTGTATCATCGATATTCCACCAGATTTAAATAATGTATATGTTTCTGGTTGGGACATATCAAAACATAATGTACTGGGCAATACAGGAATAAATTGAGATTGCTTCTTTTGCTTTTTATGAAACAGTTTTTTTATTTTGTTAATTCGTTTGTTCCACTTTTCTTGTTTGGCGATATATTGATTTCTGTGTTGTTGTTCGTTATTCCATACAAATTCAGATAATGCACGCACAGTTGCATCAATTGGAATAACATCTGTTGTTACAGCAAACGCATTTTCAATAAAATCACGCAGACCATCAATTTCTGCGCCACCACCGGTTAAGATGATGCGTACAGGCTTGTATTTTGTAAAGTGTGGCAAACAACTATCTTTTATTTGTTCAATAATTTGCGCCAAGATTGGTAATGCCACTTCGTTAATATCGGAACGTGAAAAATCGTATGCTGTATCCGCAGGCGTAAACCTGTCCATTTGGGTTGGTATCATTGATGCAACAGCACACTTTATTCTGTCTGCATCATGTGCAGACAAGTTAAATTTTTCAGATATTGCATCTGTTATATTTTGGCCACCCAGTTCTATTTTTGTATGCCATATTGGCCCACGATTTGTCCAGATTGACGCACTGGTAAATTGGTTGCCAAAATCAATAAACATTGTTGTTTGTTTATCTGTTCTGTATGCGGCGTTTTGTACAAAATGCGGGTCGTATACAGCAAACGGCTGAACATGCGCCATACGCAGCAAATTATAAATTTTATTCACACCATCAAACGAATACAATATTGAAGCATACATTGATACAAGTTGTTTATCAATATATCCCACAGGCGATAAAATATTGCGTGCCATCGGTGTACTGTACTGTAACGGTACAATGTGCATCGGGAAAAAACCATCAATCGGCGGCAGTCCTGATATCTGACACCGTACATCAGATGTTGTTATTTTATGTTCGCCTGCCCATACAGTATTTTGTGTTTTTACCATGAATTCAGATGCACCAAAATTCCCTGTAATATATGCAGAATCAAATCGCCGCCCAATCTGTTTTTCCAGTTCATCTACCACAGATGTTATCGCAGATACAGTGTCAGAATTTTGCGCAGTAAAAAATGCAGATTTATCAATGTTTGCATTTCTGACACGATGCGCCATACCACGCACACCATGCGTTCCGATATCTAAACACAGAAAAGCAGAATCTAATAAATTCATATCGTTTTACTTTACCAATATGCGGGCAGAATCACGCATATCAATCATTTGTATATCCTTGTCCAGGATATGATGATTGTTATGTAATGATATCAGTGTACCAATCGCAGCAGTTGGATTTTCTTCGGGTAACATGATTATAATACCGTCATTTGTATACATGTTCCAACGGCGGTTTTCAATCCATTCCATATAATCAAGATTTCCAACCAAATTATGTGCAGCATTTGTTATCTGTGTAATATTGTTTGGTAATTTACCACGGAATACAACATGTGACATATCACGAACGTCTGTTGGTTTGTTTACGATTGTACCATCAGCAGACAGTGGAAAATAATGTTCACCATCCGTCCACAGTGCAACCGCACGATGTAATGCAACACGTACAGAAAGATTTCCATTTGGCATACGGCGAACAGCAGACTTTTTTACCCCTGGGACCTTTGATACACGTTCGTTCAGCATATTTAAATCAATTGAATAAGACGGTGTGTTTGGTGCCAATGTCGCAGCCGCCACAATTGCAGACAAATCTTTGTCAGATTGGTCGGCAGAAATAGAAATGTTGTTAATATATGCGTTTGTGCCACGACCAATCCCAGTCATAACAATTCGCACAGAAAAATATACCGCCAAAACAATTGCGATAATAAAACACAACCAAAACCACAGTGACTTTTTCATGATTTTTATTATATCATAAAATTTATCGTTTTGCAGGTTTTAATTTAAAGAAAAAACCCGCCATTTGGCGGGATTTTTTAATCTTTATCTTCTTCAGCAGGTTTTTCCCATCCACGGATGTCCCATTGCGTTTCTTTCCCGTCTTCTATACCCATTGCTTTTTGTAAACAATGTTCACGCAATGCAATCGAATTTTGCTTTACTTCTGGACCAAACAAGGTTCCACTTGTTATCGCTGTTTCGATTTCGCTGACTTCTTCTTGCGTTGCGCCAGTACCATTTAATATTTCATTTAATGTTATGACGTTACGGCATGTATTTGTTGTATAGTCTTGTGTATTCTTACATTGTGTATTATCAGTCTTGTCAATAACAGCATTAAACTGTGCCATTGATGGACTGCAAATCATTTCTTCATAACAATGTGGAATATTTGCAACCTGTGAACAGAATGTTTTAATACGTGCTGTTGGCCAGTTTTCACTGTCAGCGGTTTCTGTATAACAGTCATATATTTCTGTTAAACATTCGTTAAAGTTTGACATTGCTGTCTGGGCAGATGCCAAAACTGATTCTTCTTCTTCCAGTTTGAATTCCAAACGTTTTTGCTGTAATGCTTGTTGTGCTGCAACCTTTTGATAACTGATATTCTGTGCGGCTGCACGTAATTGTTCGCCATACGCATCACAATCTGCATTTGCATCCAGTAAATATTTATTTATGATGCTGCGGCGTGCATCTGCAACAGGTCCACGCAGGCTGGAATATGGATCACCAGATGTTGTAGTATAACCAAAGCATGTTGCACTGGTATTTGTGTTTGTTGATGTGCCACGTTCATTTAATGTGATATTACCATCCGCAGTGACATCAATATTGGAATTATAGTTAAATGGACAGTTTGATGTTTGACCATTTGCACATTTTCCACTAAATGTTGATGGGGAACCGCATGCCTCGTATATTCCGTTAAAGCAAGAATCAAGTACACGTGAACATACATTGTCATGTGCATATTCAAACAAGTCATAACCCCATGTTGTTGCCAATGTGTCTGCGGATGTTTCTGTGCTGCTGAATGCACCATTGATGCCCGCCAAATTACCAACAACGCTTGAAACATTATCAAACGCAGATAATACATTTTTATCATCTTTGGTTAATATTGTAACAGTTTTATCCTTGGCGTTTGCCCATGATTGTAATGACGCCAAAATATCAGAACCGTTGCCATCCAGACTTGCTATATCAAATCCAAAATTGTTATTTTCTTCAGAACAATATGATGGTGACTGTGTTTGGCTGCACTTTGATTCATCATACATTCCATGTGCATGACACCATTCTGTTGCCTCGTCTGCTGTCCATGTTTTGTCTTTTGATGCTTCTTGCCAAGAAACACAGTTCATAACTTTTTCTGCATCTGTTAATTTAAATGCTTCGGAAACGTCTTTACCTTTGTTTGCAACCAACAATGCCAGTTCACCAGAAACCTTAATCAATTCTTCGTTTGCTGTTTCCAGTGCGGCTTCTGCCTCTGCAAACGCCTTGACACGACCGGCGCATCCGCATCTGCGTTGTGCCTGGTTACGTGCAGTACAGATTTCATCCATACATGTGTAATATGATTCCAAGCAATTACTGTACGCATCCGCAGAAATCATTCCAGTGCTGGAATCAATAATATTTGAATAATTACCTGTGTACAGTTTTGTATTCAAGTATGAATATGTTGATGATGGGGCCGCCTTGGAACCACGAATTGCACTGCCTTGCAAGGAAATACGCGCATTGTTCGCAGCATCTGTTGTTGCAGTTCTGGCACGAACAGTGCGTGTTTTTGTTGCACCCGCACGATTTGCAGTCACATTTTGGCGTGATACAACACTGCGACTTGGGGTTGCAACCGTATTTGTATTACGTGTCGTCACAGCATTTGCACGTGGATTTTGTACAGCACTGCGTGAAACAACGTTACGTGTTGCGACATTGCGTGAATTTGTTGCCTGATTACGTGCCGCATTGATAATTGTGCTGCGCGCCACAGTTGCACGATTTGTTGTCTGTCTGTTACGTGGGCTGGCACGACCAGATGTACGGGCGGTTGTGCCTGCACGCTGTGCCTGGGGCGCCATTAACGATGGGTCCATTACCGGTGCAACTGGGTCTGCAAATACTGCACGCATCGACAAAAATGTCGAGCATACAAAGAACGCACCTGCCAACAAGAAAACTGTACTAACAGCATTCTTTAATGATTTTGCAACCGTTTCTGTTTTCATGAACATATCTCCCTGTGTTCTGATAATTCCCAGAATTCCAACCTTTTCCATACTGCGCACGGCACAATATGCCTTTATCATTTATATGATTATATCAATTTTTTGGCGGTCTGTAAACAACAATTACAAGGCTTGATTTATGTTGTTTGATGCTTGAATTTTCTTTTTATTTTGATAGGATAGGTTGCGAATAAATTTTATACAAACAGGATAAAACATGAATATCGAACTTGGTAAAAACATTAGTCCACGTGAAATCGAAACCAGAATCCAAGAATTCTGGGATAAAAATAGTTTTTGGGCAAACGATGTAAATTCAGAAAAAACACCGTTTTGCATTATGATGCCACCACCAAATGTTACTGGCAATTTACACATGGGGCATGCGTTGGATAATGTGCTGACCGATATTATGTGCCGTTATAAACGTATGGCTGGTTTTGACGTTTTGTGGCAGCCGGGAACTGACCACGCATCAATCGCAACACAACTGTTGGTTGAACGTGACCTGTCAAAACGTGGCATAAATCCACATGCATTGTCCGTTGCAGAAAAGTTAGATTATGCCTGGAAATGGAAGGCCGATAAGGGTGGCCAAATTATGAATCAGTTACATATCTTGGGTGTAACACCTGCGTGGAATCGTGAAAGATTTACAATGGATGCCGGGTTGTCTGCTGCGGTTACAAAACTGTTTGTAAAAATGTATAACGAAGGTTTGATTTATCGTGAAAAACGTCTTGTTAACTGGTGCCCAAAACAACAGACATCTGTTTCTGATTTAGAAGTTGAAACACGTGACGAAAAAGGTAAGTTCTATTATTTCAATTATAAACTGGTTGATGGTGGCGTAATTGAAATTGCAACAACACGCCCAGAAACACTGTTCGGTGATCAGGCGATTGCTGTTCATCCTGAAAATGAAAAGTCAAAACATTTAATCGGGCGCAAGGCGATTATTCCATTAACAGACATTGAAATTCCAATTATTGGTGACGAACATGCAGACCCAGAAAAAGGTACAGGGGCGGTTAAAATTACACCTGCCCACGACTTTGACGACTGGGAGGTTGGTGTCCGTCATAACCTGACACCTGTTTGTATATTAACACCAGATGCAAAAATGAACGACAATCCAGTTGTACCGGCCAAATATCGTGGTATGGACAGATATGTTGCACGTGCCGCCGTTCTGGAAGATATTGATGCCGCAGGTCTGTTGGTAAAGGTCGAAGATAAAATTATTCCAACCCCATATTCAGAACGTGGTGGCGTGCCTGTTGAACCATATCTGACAGACCAATGGTTTGTTGATGCTGAAAAACTTGCAATACCTGCGATTAAGGCTGTTGAAGAAGGCAAGATTAAATTTATGCCAGAACACAGATATAACTTGTTTATGTCATGGATGAAAAATATACGTCCTTGGACAATTTCACGTCAACTGTGGTGGGGACATCATATACCTGCATGGTATGACGAAGATGGTAATGTATATGTCGCAGAAACCGAAGAAGAAGCAATCAAACAATCTGGTGGTAAAACATTGACACGTGATACAGACGTATTGGATACTTGGTTCTCGTCCGGGTTGTGGCCATTTTCAACATTGGGTTGGCCAGAAAAAACACCAGAATTGGACAAATATTATCCGACAGATTTGTTGTACACAGGTGCTGATATTATCTTTTTCTGGGTTGCGCGTATGATTATGATGGGAATCTATGTAATGGGTGATGTACCGTTCCGTACAGTAAACTTCCACGGTCTTGTTCGTGATAACAAAGGACAAAAAATGTCCAAGACCAAGGGTAACGGAACAGATCCACTGGATACTGTTGAAAAATTTGGAACAGATGCGTTACGTTACTGGATTGCAACTGCGCCAATTGGCACAGATATCAGATATTCAGATGACGAAGTTAAACGTGGCTCAAAACTGCTGACAAAATTGTGGAACGCATCAAAGTATGTTCTGATGAATTTGTCTGATTTTGAACCAGAAACAGCAAAACAAATTCCGGTAAACGAACGCTTTATCGAAGACAGATGGGTATTGTCTGAATTGAACAAAACAATTGCAGACACACGCAAGCATTTGGATAAATATGATAACTATAATTCACGCAGTACAATTGATACTTTCTTTTGGGATATTTTCTGTGACCAGTATTTAGAATTTATCAAAGACAGATTCTGGGCGCCTGAAAAATATAGCGCAGAATCAAAATTGTCTGCCCAGTGGACATTGTACACCGTGTTGCGTCAAATTATTGGTTTGTATGCACCATTTATCCCATTTTTAACCGAAGAATTGTGGCAGAAAATTTATCAACCAATCGAAGGTGGCAAAACTCTGCACCTGACACAATATCCGTCTGTAAATTCTGAATATGAAACAGATGTTGAACAGATGAATATTGCGCTGGAAATATTGAAAAATGTTCGTGGTCTGCGCACAGATAGAAAGGTTGGAAACGGTGCAAAACTGGAAACATTAACAATCCCAAGCGACACACCAGATGTATTACATGGTCTGATTAAATCTGCGGCACGAGCAAACGAAATTGTATTGGGTGATGCACTGGATTTTGTTGTTATGCAAAATGTTCAGGGGTAACACAATGGCAGAAAAGTTAGTTGAAACCAGAACACTGCAAGCATACCAATGCGACAGATTTGGATATGTTCGTCCATTGATTTTAATGAACGAATTACAGTCAATCGCAGACAGACATGCAGAAATTCTGGGATGTGGTCGCACATATTGTTTGGAACATAATATTGGCTGGGTTGTAATGTATTATCTGGTCGATATTATTGAATTACCAGTTGAAGGCGAAGAACTAACATTTACAACGTGGCCATCTTGCCAAGATGCATTACGTGCAACCCGTGATTTTGAAATTCGTGGAAATGACGGTCGTTTAATGGTTCGTGCAACATCACAATGGATATTGATTGATATGGAAAGGCGCAGACCATTACCATTGGCAAGTCACTTGTCACCAGATGTCGTTGTTCCAACACGTGCATACGGATGCGCATTTGAAAAGTTCCCTGATTTCGAAACAGATAAAACACATATCATGAAATGTCGTTTTGATGATATTGATGTTAATCAACATATCAATAATGCTGTATACGCAGTATGGGCAACAGAAAGTGTTGGATATAAATACCGTACACAACATAAATTAAAAAAGATTGATATAAACTTTAAAAAAGAAGTAAATCCAGATACCCCTGAAATACAAATTGATGTTGCGATTGATGGATTGGTAACACGCCACAAGATAAAATCAGGCGACACAGAACACGCAATTGTAATTTGTCATTGGGAAGAAATATAAAAAAAGCCGGCTTTTACCGGCTTTTTTTAACACTTTTATTTATCACGAATTATTGCATTACATTTCTTTTCAACCGATTCTATGACATCAGATTGGATTTTTTGTAAATCTGAATCTGACATGTTGTCACGTGGTTCGATTGTTATTGTAAACGCAATTGATTTTTTTCCATTACCCATATCAAAT
The DNA here is from genome assembly GCA_017937735.1 of Alphaproteobacteria bacterium. The sequence continues at coordinate 32,262 of JAGBCZ010000027.1, forward strand.
GCGTCAAACACAACAACATTTGTTATACGACTGTCTGCGCTGCTGGCAACAGATGTTAATTTTTCTGATGGTGTATCAACATCTACGATAAACGCAAAGTCACGTGTTATTGGTTGGAAATCTGACAATATCGGCTGTTTACCACCACGTTTGGATGGCAGATTTTTTATATCATCAACAATTGCAATAACAACGTTTGTTTTTATGCGTAACTTTTTTGCAACAGATGGATGCAATTCACCAAATTCTGCAATCTTCTTTTTACCTTGCATGATTGCGCCGTATCTGTATGGATGCGCCCAGCGTGGTGCATTTTCTGTTGATACAGTAAAGCGTTGACCCGCCATCAATGCAATCAAATCAGCCTTGACATCGTACACATCAACATCACGATTTCTGTTCATCCAATGCTTTGGTGAATTACTGCCTGTTCTGACAACGCAAACAGATGTATGTTGTTGTGTCGGCGCATCACCATCAAATACAGTACCCAATTCAAATAAATTTAAATCTGAATATCCACGCTTTTCATTATTTGATACAGCATACAACAAACCAAACAACAATCCATTTCGCATTGTGTCATAATCTGACGTAATTGGATTTGCAATCTTGATATTTGGTTTATCAGATAAAATCTGTTCTGTTGCCAGATTACCAAACCCAAACGAACGACATTCGTTTAGTCCACGTGATGCCAATAATGTTTTTATGTTCATATCATCCATATCATGGTGACAGATGTCGCCGTATGTATGATTTGATGCAGTGGCAATCTTGTCATATCCGTATATACGCAGTAAATCTGCAACAATTGTTTCTGGAATTTCAACATCAACACGTGATGTATGCGGTGTAACAATCCAATCATCCCCGGAACAATCAAGTGTATATCCCAATGACATTAAGATATTTTTTTGAACATCTGGGGCAATTTCTATACCTGTTTTTTTCAAAAAGTATGATGGATTATATTTTATTTTTACATCCGGGGCATTATCAGAACCTGCCGAAAAAGTTCCAACAATTTTACCACCACACGCAGACATAATTATATCAGCCGCACGCATTGCCGCCGCACCTGTTATTGTTGGATCGATTCCACGTTCATATCTGTATGATGCGTCTGTTGATATACCCAACCTTTTTGCAGATTTACGAACAGACACAGGGTCAAAATATGCAGATTCCAAGATAATATTTTTTGTGTTTTCTGTGGTTGCACCACGTTTGCCACCAATCACACCAGCCAGTGCCAAAATACCAGATGCATCTGTGATAACCATATCTGTATCAACCAGTTCATGTTCATTACCAAACAAATCTGTGAATTTTTCGCCTTTTTCTGCCATACGTACAACAATATCACCGTTAATTTCATCTGCATCAAAACAGTGCATTGGTTGTGCCATGTCATAACAGATATAGTTTGTCGCATCAATTGGGGCATTTTTCGGATTTATACCAATCGCCTGTAAACGTGATGCGATTTTTTTATCGCTTGGTTTAACCGCTATATCGTGTATTTCAATCATCTTATATGCAGGGCATTTATCTGTTTTTAATATAACCTGACGGGTGCCAGAAACAGATTTAAATTCTGCATCGTTTGGTACAATGTATTGGCCAATACCTGCCGCAGATAAATCACGTGCAATACCACGAACAGATAAATAATCTGGTCTGTTTGGTGTAATACCCGCATCAAATACTGTTTTTGTTTCAACAACAGGTGTACCAATAACAGTATCGTCTGGTAATTCAATAATACCACTGTGGTCTTCATTTATCCCAAGTTCCTTGCCGGAACACATCATGCCATCTGATAATACACCGCGCAATTTTCCAGACTGAATTTCATGACCTGCAATTACACAGCCCGGTACAGCCAGCGCAGATATCAATCCAACACGTGCATTTGGTGCACCACACACAACCTGACGCAGGGTCGAAGCTCCATCATCAACCTGTAATACATGTAAATGATCACTGTTTTCGTGTGGTTCGCATTTAATAATCTTTGCCGCAATCGGTGATATTGGAGATTGTACATCTTCGATTTCTAAACCAATACGGGTCAATGTATCAGATACAGCCTGTGCATCTGCATCTGTGTTTAAATATTCTTTTAACCAATCATAAGTCCACTTCATAATTTATTCCCCCGTATTTAAAAACCAGCACTTTTTAACCAACGTACATCATTGTTATACAAATCACGTAAATCAGGTAAATTGTATTTCAACATCGCCAATCTGTCCCAACCAAAACCAAACGCAAAACCTTGGTATTCTTCTGGATTAACACCACAACTGCGCAGTACGTTTGGATGAACCATCCCAGCACCCATCAATTCCAACCATTTATCATTTTTCCACTTCATATCAACTTCGATACTGGGGTCTGTAAACGGAAAGAAGGATGGACGAATTCTTAATTCAACTTTTTCAATACCAAAGAATTTAGATAAAAACGCACGAACATCTGCCAATAAATCTGACATTGTTACATTTTTATCAATATATAACCCCTCAATCTGGCCGAACATTGGACCATGTGTCGCATCCCATTCTTTGCGATACGTAGAACCAACACCAAACATTTTAATTGGTACACCATCTGATTCCATTGCACGAATTTGAATTGCAGATGTCTGGGTACGTAATACATTACCATTTTCTAAAAAGAAACTATCTTGCATGTCACGGGCAGGGTGGTGCATTGGTGTGTTTAATGCGGTAAAGTTATGCCAATCATCTTCGATTTCTGGGCCTGTGTACATCTTATAACCAAAAGATTCTAAAATTTCTGCAATTTCGGACAATGACTGTGTCAATGGATGTAATGTGCCACGATTTTCAGGCATCGGATTTAAAGACACATCCAACTTCTGTTTTTGTAAGCCCGCCATCAATACAGCATTTTCAATTTCTGATTGACGAGTCTTAAACAATTCACGCAATGCCTGATTTTCCAGATTTAATGCCGCACGTGCATCATTATCCAGATTTTTCATTTCTTTTAATTTTGCTGTCATTGTACCATTTTTACCAAATGTTTCTGTGTACAAGACTTGCAATTCTTCCAGTGTGTTTATATTTTTTATTTGTTCTTGCATAACTTCTTACCCTAAACATATAAATTAAAACAAAAGCCGTCATCTGACGGCTTTCATTATTACAAAAGATATACCTGCCGACAAGGTATTATTTAGATTCGGCAGAAATAAATCGTTTTGCTGTTTCAACCAATGCGGCAAAGTTTGCATCGCCTGCATATGCCATTTCGGCCAGAACCTTGCGGTCCAGTGCAACGCCAGCTTTCTTTAAACCGTTCATGAATTGGCTGTAAGTCATACCATTTGCACGTACAGCTGCATTGATACGAACAATCCACAAACCACGAAATTCACGTTTTTTAACACGTCTGTCGCGATATGCATATTGACCTGCTTTTTCTGTTTTTTCACGTGCTGCACGATATGTTGAATGATGACGGCCCAAATAACCTTTGGCGCGCGCCAAAATCTTGTTATGTTTTTGTTTTACGGTTGTTCCGCGTTTTACTCTTGCCATGACTTGTTACCCCCTTGCTTATTTCAAACCATATGGGGCCAGGATTTTTGCCTGTCCAACCATGTTATCGTTCAAATACTGTGGTTTTGCACCTGCCTTGTTTGCACGGGCAGATTTTTTACGCAACAGTTTCTTGTGAGAGTTACGTGCAACACGGATTTTACCAGTTGCAGTCATAGACGCACGCTTTTTCAAGTATGACTTTGTCTTTAATTTTGGCATTTTATATCCTCTTTTTTAGATGTTTTTACATGTCTGATGGCAATGCCTTGCCATTTCGACCGACTTTATTCTGGCATATTTTATGGAAAAATCAAGTTTTTATTGAATATCTGTTTTTTTAAGATTAAAGTTAGGAAACAAATGAGCCAGACAAAAATATCTTCCAAAATATACCCTTTGATAAAGGCGGTGGTATCTGCCGCTGTTTTGCCTGTGTTATTTATATATGTTATGATTGCAAAACCAGATTATAAATTGATGAACGCTATGTCACATGTGGTTGTACCTGTGGCACAATGGGTTGGCGATGTTGTTACATGGCCAATCAGGGTCGTTGGCAGCGCATTTGATAATATCGTTGAAATTTCAAGTCTGCGTTCTGAAAACGAAGAATTACGCACACGACTGGATGCGGCACTGGCAAACAAAACAATGTGTGATGTTGCAATTGGTGAAAATAATAAACTGCGCCGCGAATTAAGTATTATATCGTCACAACCACGTGATTCTGTTATTGCAGATGTTATACATGATACAAATGTTCTGGTGCATAATACTTTTATTATAAATCGTGGTGCATCTGATAATATTCAGGTTGGGATGGTCGTCACAACCATGGATTTACATTTGGCTGGTATCATTATTGATGTGGCGGCACATTTTTCACGTGTACGCGCATTAACAGATGCAGATACAAATATTGCTGTACGTATTGTCGGATCCGAAGTTTACGGATTTATGACAGGAAACGGTTCAAAATACCCAACAATTGGATTTTTCAGTGATCCTGAATTTCAACCAACAAATGGTTTAAAGTTAGTAACCAGTAATATTTCTGGCATAATTCCACAAGGTATTTATGTTGGTGAACTAATCGATAATACAGATGTAAAAATTACACCATCATCAAAATTATCACGGGTTATGGTATTAAAATTTGATACACAGAAAAATGAATATAAATGAAGTCAAATATAATTAAATCTTTACGGATTTTATTCCCATTTTTATTAACTGTGGGGCTGTGGCGGTTATCTGATAATTTCTGGAATCCTGCTGGGATATTGGCAATAATCCCTGTATTCTTTTGTTCTTTTGTGACGCATACAGCATGGTTTCCAATATTTTCTGTTTTTATGTGTTTTGTTATTGATTATAAATTTGAAACAGTTTGTTTTTGGCTGGCGATATATTGTTTATTCTATGCGATAAACAGTTTTCAAAACTGGATTGATATCACACGGATGGAAGCAAACGGATTTTTTGCATTTACAGTATTTCTTGGATTAACGATTTTAATTCAAACACTGTCTAATTTCACGTTTTTAACGTTGCTGGGTGGAATTTGGATATGGGGGTTAGTATCTGCATTATATATACCAATAACAAATCTGATAAAAAGGGTGCAAAATGATAGATAACGAAGTTTCACGCACCTTTGATAGACGCAGTGCTTTATTTTTAACAGGTGGGGCTGTTCTGACATCTGTGCTGATATTACGTATGTTGCAAATGCAATTGTTTAATTATCAAGATTATAAAAAGAAAAGTGAAAGTAATTCTTTTCGTATTCAGGTAAATATTCCTGAACGTGGGCAAATTTTATCCAGAAATAACCGACCAATTTCACGTGATATACCAACATACAGAATTTATATCATCCCCGAAGAATCAGATGATATTGAACTGTTGCTGGCAACTGTTGCAAGTGACTTGAATTTAAAACAGAAAAAAATTGAACGAATTCGGGCGAAAATAAAAAAACAATTAAAGTTTCAACCTGTACTGGTCAGTGAAAATTCTGATTGGCAAACACTTGCAAAAGTTCAAGCAAAAAATTTATCTGGATTACATGTTGAAAGTGGATATACACGTATGTATGAACTGGGGCCGGCTGGGGCGCAGATTTTTGGTTATGTTGGGGAACCGGCAAAACCTGTGGCAAATGCACCATTTTTAACAACTGGAATAACAGGTCTGGAAAAGAAGTTTAATGAAAATATGATGGGGAAAACAGGTCAGACTGTTATGATAACAAATGCAGTTGGACGTATCACAGGTGAAGATAAATCACAGTATATTGCCCCGACAACTGGTGGAAACATAAAAACAACAATTAACGATAATATTCAACGTGTAATGTATGATGCATTAACACAACATCGTTCTGGATGTGGTGTTGTTTTAGATATTGAAACAGGTGATATTTTATCGATGGTATCTGTCCCCAGTTTTGACCCAAATATTTTTAAACAAGATGATGGCGATGAATATATAAACAATCTGCGCAAAGATATTGCAAAACCTTTTATGAACAAGGCAATTGAAGGTTTATATCCACCTGGGTCGACATTTAAAATTGTTGTTGCATTGGCAGGACTTGAATCTGGCGCAATTACACCAAATGAAAAAATATTTTGTCCAGGTTACTGGGACTATGGTGACAGACGATATCACTGTTGGGAACACAAAGGCCACGGAAAAATGGATTTAGCAGGTGCGTTAAAGCATTCTTGTGATATTTATTTTTATCAGATTGCATTACGTATTGGTATTGATGCAATCAAAGAGATGGCAATAAAACTGGGGCTGACAGAAAAATATATGGACGATATTCTATCACGTGAAATGGCGGGTGTTATGCCCGATAGATATTGGAAGGAAAAAAATATCGGGTACAGATGGGTTCATGGTGACACAATTATTTCTGGTATTGGTCAGGGCTTTATTCTGACAAATTGTTTGCAACTGGCTGTGATGATGGCACGAACATCTTCTAATAAAGTTGTTATTCCACGATTGATTGATGATGGTGTAATGCCACAATTTGAAAATTTAGGCCTGCAACAAAAAAATATTAAATTCGTACAACAAGGACTGGAAGAGGTTCTTAAAAAGGGCGGAACAGCCGCAGGCAGCGCAGTTAATGTTAACGGAAAACGTATGGGCGGAAAAACCGGTACATCACAGGTTCGCAGTATTTCAAAAAAAGAACGTGAACAAGGTGTTCTTACAAACGAACAGTTGAAATGGAGTATGCGAAATCATGGACTGTTCGTAGGATACGCACCAACAAACGCACCAAAATATGCCGTTTGTGTTGTCACAGAACACGTGGGTTCCAGTACACCGGCCGCAAGAACTGCATCAAAAGTAATGAAGGAATTATTAAAATAAAATGACCAGACAAACACGTGTATCAAATGCGAATATGATGACATTACCAGAAAAACTTGGGCGTTTTTCATGGGGTTTGTTTGTACCAATGTGTATGGTTTTAACAATATCTATTGTTGTTCTTTATTCTGCTGGTGGTGGAAATTGGCGTCCGTTTGCATTATCGCAATTGATGAAAATTATTTTGGCGTTTGGTGTGTTTTTTGTTGCGGCATTTACAAATATAAAAACATGGATTAAATCAGTATACTTAATATACGCAATTGCATTGATAATGATTGTTCTGGTTACCTTTGTTGGGCATACTGGGATGGGTGCGCAACGATGGTTAAACCTTGGATTTATTCATATACAACCATCTGAATTGATTAAAATTGCACTGGTGCTGGCGTTGGCACGATATTTTGCATGGTTTAATTCTGTTGAACTGGGGCAATTTAAAAATTATATTGCGCCTATTTTAATGCTGTTGGTTCCGTTCGGGTTAATTGTTGCACAGCCTGATCTTGGGACAGCATTGTCACTGGGGATGATTACTGTTGGTATATTTTATATTGTTGGTGCAAATAAAAAGTGGTTTATTATCGCAGCAATACTGGGGCTGATGGCAGCACCTGTGGTTTGGTTTGGTGGACTGCATGATTATCAACGTGGGCGAATTATTACTTTTTTAAACCCAGATAGTGATATTCATGGGGCAGGCTATCAAATAAATCAGGCAAAAATTGCGTTTGGCAGTGGTGGTATGACTGGCAAGGGTTACATGAAAGGTTCACAATCACAACAATCTTTTCTGCCTGAAAAACAAACTGATTTTATTTTCACTATGCTGGGTGAAGAATTTGGTTTTATTGGTGCTTTTGGCCTGTTATTGATATATACATGGATTATTGTTGTGCTGTTTTGGACTGCAAAAATGTGCAGAAATCGATTTGGACAACTAATTTGTTTTGGTTTTATGTTGAACTTTTTTGTTTATTACTTTATAAATATCTCTATGGTTTTGGGTTTACTGCCAACTGTTGGTGTACCGTTGCCGTTGATGTCATTTGGTGGCAGCAGTTTATTATCACTGATGTTTGGGTTCGGTTTATGCCAAAACGCATATATTCACAAAGATCAACAGTTATCTGCCAAAGGAAGTTAAGGTTATGAATTTACTTATCGTGGAATCACCATCAAAAGCAAAAACAATTGAAAAATATCTGGGCAGCGGATGGCGTGTTATCGCATCTGTTGGACATGTACGTGACCTGGTTCCTGAAAATGGCAGTGTTGATACAAACAATAACTTTGCAATGAAATGGCAAATTATGCCTGGCAAAGAAAAACAAATTAAACTGATTACAGATGAATTAAAAAAAGCAGATGCTGTTTATCTGGCAAGTGACCCTGACCGTGAAGGAGAAGCGATTGCATGGCATTTGCTGGATATTCTAAAAAATAAAAAATTATTAAAAGATAAAAAAGTATACCGTGTTGCATTTCATGAAATTACAAAAAAAGCGGTTCAATCAGCAATCGAAAATCCACGTGAAATTGATGAAAATTTGGTTGATGCTTATTTGGTCAGACGTGCGCTTGATTATTTAATTGGGTTTGGTATTTCACCGCTGTTATGGCGCAGAAATCTTGGTAAATCTGCGGGACGTGTTCAATCTGTGGCTGTAAAATTAGTGGTTGACCGTGAAAAAGAAATCGAATCTTTTATCCCTGTCGAATATTGGAGTTTGGATGCAAACTGTAATATAAATAATGCAAAATTTAATGCGGCATTATCTAAATTTAATGGTAAAAAAATTGAAAAAATGACCATTGAAAACAAGACACATGTTGATGAAATTTTATCCGTCATTGGTCAGCCTGTTATAAATGCATCTGTTGTTAATATTGATAAAAAGAAAACATTACGAAAACCCGCTGCACCGTTTACAACATCAACACTGCAACAAGAAGCAGCAAGAAAATTATACTTTGCATCAAAACGCACAATGAGTGCTGCACAAAAACTGTATGAACAAGGTTTAATTACATATATGCGTACAGATGCAACTAATTTGAACGCTGATGCTGTAAATGAAATTCGTAGTTTTATTGAACGTGAATATGGTAATGATTTTGTTCCAAGCAAACCAAATATTTATGCAACAAAATCTAAAAATGCCCAAGAAGCACACGAAGCAATTCGTCCAACGCACTTTGATAAACCAGCCAGTGGTTTATCTGGGGACGAAGCAAAATTATATGATTTAATTTGGAAAAGAACAATTGCATGTCAGATGTGCAATGCACAATTTGATTCTGTCACTGCTGATATTGAAACGGAAAATAAAACAGCAATATTCCATGCAACAGGTTCAACAAGAATATTTGATGGATTTATGAAGGTTTATACCGAAGATAAAGATGACGAAGATGATAATAAAGAATCAAAACTGCCACTGTTAAATATTGGTGATAAAATTCAAATAACTGAATTATTGCCAGAACAACACTTTACACAGGCACCACCAAGATATACCGAAGCATCACTGGTAAAAAAATTAGAAGAACTGGGAATCGGTCGTCCATCAACGTACGCAACAATTATGTCAACAATCGTTGACAGAAATTATGTTGAACAAGATAAACAACGCAGATTCCATCCAACCAGTGGTGGATGGGTTATTGCATCTTATTTATCAAAATATTTTTCTGATTTAGTTGATGTTAATTTCACTGCAAAAACAGAAGATACTTTGGACGATGTTTCAAATGGTAAAACAGATAAAATTGATGCGTTAAATGCATTCTGGAACCCAACCAGTAACATGATTGATGGGGCAAGAACTGTAAAAACAAGTGATATTATTGATGAAATCAATTCTTTTATGAATAAACACTTGTTTCCTGATGGTAATAATATATGTCCAGATTGTGGTGGAAAACTGGGGATAAAATTATCTAAATTTGGTGCGTTTATTGGTTGTGAAAAATATCCAAATTGTAAATACACAAAACAATTAAATAAAAATGATAAAGTTGTACAAGACACAGAATCTGCCGTACAGGTAAAATCTGGTAATATTGATTTGGGTGATGGTATTGAATTTAAAGTTGGAAAATTTGGTCCATACGTTACAGATGGTGTAAAAAATGTTTCTGCAAAACAATATACCGCAGATACAATAACACTGGAAATCGCACGTGAATTATTATCAAATACTGTAAAGAAAGCAGAACCTGTAAAAATTGGTGAAAACCCAGAAACAAAGAAAATGATTTTCTTTTATCCAACAGGTCGTTATGGTGCATATATATCATCAAATCGTGTAAATGTTTCCGTGCGTGAAATGCCCGATTTAGATACTGCAATTAAACTGATAAATAACAAGGCAAAGAAAAAATAATGGCAAAATTTGACAATAATTTTACCGATGAATTACGTGCCAGATTATCAATCGTTGATGTTGTTGGGCGGCGTGTACCACTGACAAAAAAAGGGCAAAATTATTGGGGATGTTGTCCGTTTCACAATGAAAAAACCCCCAGTTTTTCTGTTAACGAAGAAAAAGGTTTTTATCATTGTTTTGGATGTGGTGAACACGGTGATATTATATCGTTCATAATGAAATCTAATAATATGGAATTTATTCCTGCGATTACAGAATTGGCAAATATGGCAGGAATTAAAATGCCTGACTTTAAACCAAAAAATCCTGATATTGCCAAGCGTGAAGAATCTTTGTTTGATATTTGTGAAAAAGCAGCACAAACATTCAGTGAAAAATTATTTACCCCAGATGGTGCGCATGCACTGGAATATGTTCGTAAACGTGGTTTCAGTGATGATATGATAAAAAAATATCGTATCGGATATGCCCCTAAAAATAATATTATTGCCAATAAATTTGCAAATTCTAAATTCTTGATTGATTCTGGTTTATGTCGCCGTGGTGATTATGGTTTGTATGATTTTTTCCGTGATAAGTTAATGTTTCCTATATTTAACGCAAATGGAAAAATTGTTGCTTTTTCTGGGCGCAGTTTGGATGGCAGTGAACCAAAATATATAAACACATCTGATACAGATATTTTCCATAAAAGAAAAACTGTGTTCGGATTAAATTTTGCACGTGATGCAATTCATCGCTCTAATCGCAGTATTATTGTCGAAGGACAAATCGATGCAATAAAAATGCAAACAGGTGGTTTTCCTGAAACAGTTGCACCATTAGGAACCGCACTGACCGAAGATCATATTGCATTACTGTGTAAATCAAACAGAAATATTGTTTTTTGTTTTGATGGTGATGGCGCTGGATTAAAGGCAGCCGCACGTGCATGTGATATTGTTATGCCTTTTTTACGCGATACATCTGATGTGAAATTTGCATTTGTTACTGGTGGTAAAGACCCAGATGAAATATTAAAAAATTCTGGCGAAGATGCGATGCGTAAAATTATAAATGATGCTGTACCATTGGTTGATTTTTTATGGGAAATTACAAATAAAAACTTTTTAACGAATACACCTGGTGGACGCAGTCAGGCAGAAAAATTCTTGAAAAAAACTATCGATAAAATAACAGATAATGAATTAAAATTAGAATATGAAAAAGAATATAATAATAGAAAATTTAATTCTTGGCATCGATGGAAACGTAATGATTCTGCCGTACAGATAAAATTACCTGATATTGATTTAATAACAAAAAATACATTGATTTATATTGTTAATACATATCCTGAACTGGCTGAACAATACTTGGATTTTTTAACAACATTAAATATTGATTTTGATAATAATGCACCTGAATTAAATCTTGATAAAACGGCTGCTGAAAAATATATTGTTTCTTTAAAATTACAAAGATATAAAGAAAAATTAAATTTAACAAAAAAAGAATTATTAAATAAATTATTATCTGGTGATGAAAGTGTACGTGATGAAATATCAAAAATCGATTCTGATTTAGAATTAACATCAGAAAAACTAGAAAAATTGATTAGTTTATAATAAAAAAAATTCCCGGCTTTTTTTAACATTTTTATTAAAAAGGCCGGGAATTTTATTTTTAATTATTAAACAAGAAATGACAAATATCACCGTTTTGCATTATATAATCACGACCAACAAGTCGCATTTTACCGGCTTCTTTAACGGCAACTTCACCACCAAGTGATATAAAATCTGACGGGGATATAACCTCTGCCCGGATAAATCCACGTTCAAAATCTGTATGAATTTTTCCTGCTGCCTGGGGTGCAGTCATTCCAACTGTTATTGTCCATGCGTGTGCTTCTTTTGGTCCAATTGTATAATAAGTTTGCAGCCCCAGTGTTTTATAACCTGTTTTTATAACTTGGTCCAGACCAGATTCTGATAACCCCAAGTCATCTAAAAACATTTTTCTTTCATCTGGGTCAACAATTTGTGAAATTTCCATTTCTATTTTTGAAGAAATTACCAATACATCAGCAATTTCACCAAATTTCTGTTTTACCATATCAGAATATTTATTACCTGATGCAGCAGATGCTTCTTCGACATTGCAAACATAAATAACTGGCTTTGATGTTAATAAATTAAATGGTGTTGAATCTATTTCACCGTTTCTGGCAGGTATAGAATTTTCAAGATTCTTTTTTATCTCATTTGCATCGGCCAATAATTTAATTGCATCTTTGTCCAGACCACGGGCTTTTTTTTCAAGATTTTTTATCTGTTTATCAATACTTTCAAGATCAGCCAGCATCAATTCTGTTTCAATTGTTTCAATATCACCCAATGGGTCAATACGGCCATTAACATGAACAATATCATCATTTTCAAAACATCTGACAACATGTATAATCGCATCAGTTGATAATATATTGCCAAGGAATTTATTCCCAAGCCCTTCGCCACTTGATGCACCTTTGACCAGTCCTGCAATATCAACAATTTCCAGTTGTGTTGGTATTATTTTTTGTGAACCTGCAACACGCGCCAATTCATGTAACGTTTCATCAGGTACAACAACACGACCAGTATTCGGTTCGATGGTACAAAACGGATAATTTTGCGCATCCGCAGCAGCACTTTGTGTTAATGCATTAAATAATGTTGATTTACCAACATTTGGCAGACCAACAATTCCACAATTGAATCCCATATCAAAATCCTTTATAATGTGAATAATATGTCATACATGTGGAATGAATTCAATATAAAAACTTTTCCAGCGGAAACAATAGTTTTCCGTGATGGGAAATATTGCCCAGAATTATCAACACTGGAATATAAACCTGTTAATAAAAAATATGATTTACCTGTACATGTTATATTTGTCGGTGAAATTGATGAAAAATGTGTATTAAATATAGAAGTCGGGGCAGATAACCAAGATGTTATTTTAACAGCAAGAATTTTAAATAAAAAGCCGGCTTTTTTTAACATTTTTATCAAAAACGCCGGAAAAAATTCAAAAATAAACGGTAATGTATTTATTGAAAATTATTCTGAATTAACATACAAATGTAATACATATCATTTGTCTGAAAATACGGATATTTTTATAAAAAATAAGGTTTGGGCCGGGAAAAATTCAAATTCTGTATTATCTGGTACCGCACAAATAAATAAAAATTGTAAAGATTGCGGTTCTGATTTATCTTTTTCCGCAATGTGCGAGCAGGGGGCAAAGATAGATTTTATGCCTGCACAAAAAATATCATCTATACCAAAACAAGCAGACCACAGTGCAGGTTTATATGAACCAACAGATTCACAGATTTTATATTTACGTCAGGCAGGACTGGGTATACTGGAAATAAAAGATGTTACAAAAGAAGCATTTTTAAATGATTATTAAAAAAACCGCCAATCGGCGGATTTTTTTATTTTTTCTTAAAGCCCTGTTTCGCTTTGAATTTTGGATTTGCAGGGTCAATCAAGATAACTTGTTTACCACGGCGAATTTGTTTTACATTACCGCGTTTTTTCCAAGCCTTTAATGAACTTAAAAATTTCATGTCGTTATCCTTTTTACAAGGCGATTATAAACATATTTTTCTAAAAATCAAATAATATTATTTATAGTAGTTGTTTTTGTAGGGCCCGTTAAATATGTTGAAAACGTTTTTTAACTTTTTTTTAACAGTTTTTTAACAAAAAAATCCAAGTTTTCTGCGTTTGTTTATAAAATTGTTAAAAAATAATACAGTTTAATTAACAGTTGAAAAAGTTAAAGTTTTTAACATTTTTAACAATTTAGATTATTTTATTTTTATGCTTGTTGAAAATTGTTGAAATTGTTATAATTCAAATACCCAGGGAGAGATAATGAAACAGCAAGTATTAAAAGCATTGGCTAATCCTGCACATATTTTTTATGTGCCGTATTCGTTGGCAGTGATAAATTTTGCTGTGCAATTCATTGTTTTTGTTGTGATTTTTACCGCAAGACTGATTATTACAGGTAATGATACAAACCCATTATTTTTTATGGCATCTGTATTTATTGTACATTCTTTTATTGCGATATATTCAAAACGTGACCCACAACTGGGGCAAATAATATCAGCAAAGTTAAATTTATTTACAAAAAAAATACCTAGGAAATTGGCTGCATGACAGATTTTAAAGAATTTTTTGATTATTTTGCCGGCAGCGGTTTTCCAATAACATTAACAGTTATGATAATGTTGGCTGTTTTTGTGTTCATTGTTCTGATGTTATATATTCCAGTGCTGACACGTAAAATTTTCCCACGATTTGGATATGCAAAATATTCTAATTATTTGCCATTTGATACTGTTTATAATGATAATACTATGTCTTTGACAGACGGCAGTTTAATACGTGTTTATCATATCAAGGGTCTGCAAACCAGTATGCAGGATGAAAAAACAAAAGAAAAATTCTTGGATTTACGTGCGCAATTATTTAATCAAATTCGTGATCCAAATGCTGTTTTGCGTTTTTATACAGTTCGTGATGCCGCAGATATAAATACAGATTATGAATTTCAACAACAGACATTGCAAAAAATTTATGATAAATGGCAGGGGCAGGGATTAAAGATATTCTTGAATAATTATTATATTGTTTTGTCTGTTTCTGGAAATGATGCACGTGCAAAACTGAATCAATATGGAAATTATATCGAATCTATATTGGCTGCATATAAACCAACAGTGTTAAAAAATAATTCACGTGATAATATGGCACGGTTTTTTGGCAGAATTTTGTCGCCTATATCAAAACCAGAACCAAAATTTGCAGATAATAATATTGCGTCACTTGTTACTGTTGATGATGTAGAATTCTTAAAAAATGGGTTGGTTAAATATACCAGCGGTAATAATCAGTATTATGCTGCAATGGTGTCTTTTAAAATTTCACCTGATTATCTAGATGAAGAATTTTTTGATACAGTTTCTACAATTCAAACAGAAATGATTTGTATGAACGGTTTTCGTATAATGGGAAATGCACAGGTTGAGTCAACTATTAAACAGAGATTATCAACAGCAGATGAAAAACAAAATTCAACCGAAGAACAAATTTCCCAAGCAGAATCAATGATGGATGAAAATGTTTCTGGAAATCAAACACTGGTTAATTATTATCCGTTGTTTATTTTATTTGGTACCACACCCCAGGATTTAGAAAAATCTGTTGATGAATTCAAGAAAATATCTGCATCATTTGGTATTTCACCAATTGTAGAAACGTATGCATCACAGGTTTCTTGGTTTGCACAAATTCCAGGTTTTAATGTTTTCCCACGCAGTTTTAAATTATTATCACGTGCGGCTGCGATTACTATTCCAATGTCAACCCAGCCACGTGGTGTTGAAAATTCTGATTGGGGCAAGGGACCGCTGGTTATATTTCCAACTGCCCAGGGAACACCATATCAATTTCAATTCCATGTATCAGATAAACCGGCTGCGGTGGCACATACATTAACAATCGGACCAACAGGTGGTGGTAAGACAACTTTGTTCTCGTTCTTGATTGCACAAAGTTTACGTCATCCAAAATTAAAAGCGTTTTTCTTTGATAGAAATAAAGGTGCTGAAATATTTACATTGGCATCGGGTGGTAAGTATATCACAATGCAAGGCAAAGAAAAAAATACTGCGACAAATAAAGTTGAACAATCGTTTTTAACACATCTAAATCCATTAAAAATGCCGGATTCAGTGGCAAATCGTGCATTTTTACGCAGATGGTTTGCTATTATTTCTGGACAAAATGATACGATTTCTGCCGATGAAATTGCACGTGCTGTGTCTGTGAATTTTGATTATTTATCTGACAAAGATAGATTGTTGAAAAATTTATGGGAAAGTTGTTTTTCATCAAATGGTAATATGCGTTCTGCATTGAAAAAATGGGTTGATCCATTACAGTATGGTGAAATATTTAATGAAACATCAGATACGCTTGATTTACAGTCAAGATTAACAACATTTGATTTTACAGAAATTCTGCAAGATGAAGTCTTGGCACCAGCAGTTATTTCTTATATTCTGCACAGAATCAATAATACAACAGTATCTGGTGGAAATCCGTCACTAATTATGATTGATGAAACAGCACCAATGCTGGAAAATAAAATGTTCCGTGATAATTTTATCGCTGGCCTGCAAGAGGGTAGAAAAAATCGTCAGGCATATATGGCTGCGTTCCAGCGTGCAAATGTTCTTGATAAACTTGGAATAGGGGATGTTGTACGTGGTCAGGCACAGACTGTTTTATTCTTCCGTAATCCAGCCGCAGATGCAAATGATTATGCACACTGGAATTTAAATCCGTTGGAAATGGCGTTTATTCAAGGCAAGGCGTATCCTAATTTAAAACGTGCGTTATTATTGTCAAGACCTGTGACTGGGGAATCTGTTATTTTAAATACAGAACTGGGGGGACTGGGGAATTTATTAAGATTATTTGAATCAGGGCGTTCATCTGTTTTATTGGCCGAAGAATTATATAAAATGTATGGTAATAATTTTGTAGATGAATACTTGAAAAAACAAGGTTCTTTGGAATAACTGTGTATAAATTATTTATTTTATTTTTGTCTGTATTTTTTGTGAACCAGTTGTGGGCAGACGATTGTTTGGTTTATAAAAAATTACCACGTGTTTTTATTGATGAACCTGATTATACAACACGTGTTGTTCAACCAAGTAAAAATATGGATTTATGGCATGGTAATGTGATTGCAACTTTGGTTGACAATTATGATATTGTTACAGATGTAAAACCTGTTGATAATGGATATTGTGTTATTTTAAAAACAGTAAACAGTGTTTTTGGTTATAATGATTTTCTTGTAAATATTGATATTAGACATACACCAAATACGTGTGCATATAATGTTATACTTGAACATGAAAAACAACATATAAACGCATATTTGTCTGTTATAAATGATTTAAAAAAAGAATTACAAGATTCTATATTTAATGCGTCTGATTCAATTATGCCAATATTTGTAAAAACAAAATCAGATGTTTCTTTGGCTGTGGATAAGATGAATCAAGAATTACAATTACATCCAGAACTTGTTTTAATTAAACAAAAAATTAAGGCGGCACAAGAAATTAGAAATAAAAAAATTGATCAAAATAATAATTCTGATGAATTAGAAAAATGTTTTTAATTTAAAAACTGTAACGAATACCAATTGAAAAATCAGACATTGTATTTATCAACTCATTGTTTAAAGGAATATATTGATATTGTAATATCCCAGAAACCTTGTCACCAGGAAATGTGTACATAATTCCAATACCAAATCGTGTTGTGACATCATTTTCTTTGGTTCTTGTTTCTTCGTTAATAATACCGACACAATCATGTTGATTATAAGTTATATAATTACCAACCCCAAAAGAAGTAAAGAAATCAAATTCCCTGGTTATACCATAATATGCAAAAATATCAAAACCAAACGCCTGATAATAATATTCATGATTATGGCTTTGTGTTTCGTTTATATATTCAAGATTATTTTCAGATGATTGTTCAA
This sequence comes from Alphaproteobacteria bacterium, assembly GCA_017937735.1. The sequence goes on from JAGBCZ010000027.1 coordinate 50,245, forward strand.
AAAACAATTCAAATCCAAAATTACGGCCAATTTTTGCCCCAGCATTTGCAGAAAAAGAATAATATATATTATCTAGATCTGTTTCATAATTATAATCAGCAATATTTATACCAAAATCAACACCAATATAAGGTTTGAAATTATTGTTTGTATAAATCCCAGCAAATGCAGGGCAGGTCATAAATATAAAAAATAATAAAAATAATTTTTTCATGTAAATATTATAACAAAAAAATATCCTGATAACCAGGATGTTTTTATTTAGAATGTTACACGAATCCCAATTAAAAATTGATGTGATTTATTTTGTATTGTTTTTATACCACTTTAACGCATTTGTAAGATAAATGTGTGCTAATTCAATATTAAAAGATCCTGCGTGTCTTAATTGTCCTTCGGCATCAATCCAAGTAGTATATTCAGATGGTAAAATTTTAGAAATTTTTTCTAAATTATTTTCTATATTTTTCGGGGATAATCCACCCGCATAGCCAAATTGAATATCTTTATATACAGGAATCTCCCAATGTTCAGGGGACCTTCCAATACCATAAGATGAATCAAATAACAGTTTAAAATTTGTGCGGAATTTTCTTAATACATCTATTTGTGGTTTAACTGTTTGATTAAACGGTAAAATAAATTCATAATCGTGGAAATTATCAAATAAATCTATAATTTTATCTAATTTTAAATTGGTTGTACCATCACCGATATTTAATTGAATACGATATATCAAAGGTTTGTTTGTTTTTGTGTTTTTTCGGCCAAGCCATTTTGATATCTCTTGCGGTATAAGGCCATGTGTCATATCATCACACCATTCATAATTTACATGCAAGGCAAGGTTTGGTTGTTGTTGTAAATTCTCAATATTATCTAGTAATTTATTCATCCATATATTACGTGGCATACCAAATGTCATCGCACTTGGGTGTGCCTGAATCCCCAATTCTGCCAGTGGTGATATTTGTAATAGTTTTATCGTATCTTCTATTGATAAATTTTCACGTGGATCAGACATAGTTATATAACGTAATTTCATATTAAGCACTTTTGTTATTTTCAATAATCATATAAAAAAAGTTTAATATCGCAATAATTATCTTTATTTGTTGCAGGTTAAAAAATATCACCCACAGATGATTTTAAATAAAAAATACGCCACAAGGACGTATTTCTTATTTAAATCTTGGTTGCGGGGAGTGGATTTGAACCACTGACCTTCAGGTTATGAGCCTGACGAGCTACCGGGCTGCTCTACCCCGCGATAAGGTATTGGTATTATATATCTTTTATTTTAATAGTCAACTTAAATTATGAATATTTGTCAATATTATCGTTTTTTATTTAAAAAACTATATTTTTTGACATGTTGAAATATCTTTTTTTTATTGCTAGAATTCGGGTGTGTTTGAAAAAGGGTAGTTATGTTTCAAAATAAAACATTTAGAAAAATTTGGAAAAAGTTTTGGGAACCTATATTAAATTTTGGGTTAATTCAATGGATTATTGCTATTTTAATATCTATCCCAATGTGGTTTGTTTATTTTACGTCAATCAAAAGAATTACAAATATTGAAACTTTTTACGAATATCGCAGAAAACCAGCAATTTTTGTGTTTTGGCATGGGCGCAGCATGATGTTAAGTCCGATTAATTGTCTGGGTGGAATGCGGGCGTATGCTGTGGCCAGTCGTCACAAAGATGGGCGCATGATGGCAAAAATACAACGTTTGTTCGGATTGCGTGCGATTTATGGTTCTACACACAAAGGTGGTGTGTCTGTTCTGCGTCAAGGATTACGTGTTTTATCACGTGGCGATTGTGGTATTTGTATGTCACCAGATGGCCCAGGCGGCCCATCATTGCGTGTACAAGATGGCGCATTATATTTTGCAAAAATGTCTGGGGCGCCAATTATTCCAGTATGTTATTCTACATCACGGGCATGGTTACAAGACAGATGGGATAGGTATTTAGTTGCATTACCGTTTTCAAAAATAGCATGTAATATTGGAAAACCAATATTTATACCTAAAAAAACAACACCGGAACAGTTCGAAGAACTTAGAAAACAAGTTGAAAATTTTATGGTGGAACAGATGCGTGAACTGGATAGGGAATTTGGTGTTACACCCCCAGAACAAGATTTAACAGCATCTGAATTTAAGCAGAAAAAACGTGAAGAACGTGCTGCAAAAAAACGTAAAAAAGGAAAAAATAAATGAAAACACCATGGTGGTTTTTATCACAAAATTTAATGGCGTGGATTTTAATACCTGTGTCTTGGGTGTATTATTTGTTTGGGAAAATTGTGTTTTTATTGCGTAAAAAAAATCCACTGATTTCAAAAAGACCGATAATTTGTGTTGGAAATATTTTGGCAGGTGGTGTTGGAAAAACACCAATTGTGCGGGCAATCGCAAATCGATTTGATTCACCAATTGTTATGCGGGGATATAAGAAAAGTAATAAAACAGGTAATATCGGGGATGAAGCGATTATGTTATCTCGGTCTGGGTTAATTGTTCATGTTGGTAACAGACAGGCAAATATTTCTTTGTTAAATAATCAAGATGAAAATACACCTATTATTATGGATGATGGATTACAAAATCCGACAATTAACAAAGATATTAAATTGGTGGTTTTTGATGAAGGTTTGGGATTTGGTAATGGGCTGTTATTGCCTGCGGGTCCATTGCGTCAGCCAAAAAAGGTTCTAAAAAATGTTGATGCAATTATTGTTATAAAGAACAGCAAGAAAAAAAAAGAATTTAAAACTGCCTGATGGGGTGCCTGTATTTTATGCAACAAATCAGACTGTATCACCGTATGATGAAGATGAAAAATTGGTCGCATTTGCAGGAATTGGATATCCGAAAAAGTTCTTTAATTCGTTGCAAAATGTGGTGGCAAAACGTTCTTTTCCAGACCATTATCAGTATAATGCGACAGATATTGAAAACTTGTTTATGTTGGCAGAAAAAAAATGTGCAAAACTGATTACAACTGAAAAAGATTGGGTTAGATTACCTGTCGAAATCCGTGATAAGATAAAATATGCACGTTTGGATACGGTTATCGAAAATAGATTTTATGATTGGTTAAAGGAGAAAATAGAATATGCCAACTTTAAAAAAACAAATTAAAATTTCTGGTGTTGGAATACATTCGGGTTTGCCTGTAAATATTGTCATAAAACCGTCCAAGAAAAACGGTATATTTATGAAACGTGTCGATATGGTGGGGACTGATTTAATACCTGCAACGTTTGACAATGTTGGCGAAACAAAAATGCGTAATACAACAATTGGAAAAATGGACGGCGCACACGTTCAAACGATTGAGCATTTAATGGCTGCATTGTTTATGGTTGGCGTTGATAGCGCAATTATTGAAATTGATGGTGCAGAAACACCTATTTTAGATGGCAGTGCATCTGAATTTATCAAGGCGTTTAATGATGCCGGGGTAACAGATGGAAAGTTAAAACAAATTATTGTTAAGCGAGATGTTATTGTTTACGCAAATGAAGTATTAAAACAATTACCAAAATTTGTAAGATTTAAAATATGGATAATGAATAAAATTTCTGGGCGTAAAAGTGATGGTTTTGTAAAACTGTCACCAAATGATGGCAAATCGCTGGATGTGGTTGCAACACTTGTTTATTCAGAAAAAATTATAGGAAAACAATCTTATTCTTATTCATATAATGGCACAAAAAAGTCAATAAATGATTTTATTAAAAATATTGCACGTGCCAGAACATTTGGCAAGTATTCTGAATGGGAATACTTAAAGAAACACGGCATGGGACGTGGCGCAAATGAAGGTAATGTTATTGCATTAAATGATGCAGGTGATGGTACATTAAATAAACTGATTTGGCCGGATGAATTTGTTCGTCATAAAATCATCGATGCAGTTGGCGATATGTTTACCAGTGGTGGGTTTATATGCGGAAAACTGGAATCATACAAGGGCAGTCATGCATTAAATAATCTGGTCTTGAAAAAGTTATTTAGTGATAAAGAAAATTATGATACAGTTACAAAGAAATAAACCAAGGGGGATTTAATGAAAAAGATTTTTGGATTATTTGCATTATTATCACTGGTTTCGTGTGGTGGCTTGATAAAAAATCAAAATGGCAGTGAAAATTTAAAACAACTAACATCAGAGCCTGTTAACTGTACATTTTTATATAAAATAGAATCAGAAGTTTCTGTATATGATATTGATGATGCACGCCGTTATCTTGAAAATCGCATTGTTGATCAGGCACGTCCAGGCAACGCATATTGGATAACATCACAACGCACAAAGCCAAATGAATGGGTTATATTTGGTCCAGAACGTGCATTTGTATTGGTCGCCAATGTATACGAATGTCCATAGAAATAAATTATAATAATTCATCTAAAAGCGGTGCCGGCAATTCATGTAGCGTTTGTACACTACATTGCCGGCACTACTTTTATCTAAATCATTCTAATTTATTTTAAAAATCTGCTGATAATAATTCATCTAAAACGGGTTGAAAATGGCTCATGTAACTTTTGTACACTACGTCATTTCCAACCCGTTTATCTATACCTTTATATTTAATTTCTACGCTAATCGTGGGCGGTGTTGGCAATTCATGTAGCGTCTGTACACTACATTGCCGGCACTGCTTTTATCTAAATCATTCTAATTTATTTAGTGGTTAGTGATAAGTGAATGCTGTAATTATTCCACCACTTGCACTAACAACTAACACTAATCACTTGTTTACGATAATGCAGATGTGATTTGATCTTGCATTTGAAATGTTCCAAGAACAACCCATGCAATAATTGCAGATACCAGTAATATACCAACACTGTTTAGTGTGCTTGATATTTTTTCCATTTTACGTACAGATTCATCTAGATAATCGTTTGCAACATGATTTAAGTTTTCATCAAAACCGTTCATGTCTGCGTATATTGTTAAATCACCGATGATTTCTGCATCAGGAAAGTTATATTCAGATTTTGCCAATGATATACCAAGGTTGTCACCATTGGCGATAAAGTGTAGAACTGTATCTAAAATTTTGCGCAGATATCTGTTCGCACTGTCAGACAACATACGAATTGCATCAGGAATTGTAACACCTGCGCTGACCATTGCGCCCAGTGACATTAACCAACCAACAGCAACTTGAATTTTATAAATGTTCCATGGTGGCAAATTATCAAACATCGCACGTGTGCGTCCAGACCAGTTTGCCAAACTTAACCAAATAACAGAAATAACAGATGCAAAACCAACCAAGAAAATATACCAGTATTTTATCGAAAAATCAGATAACCATATTAGCGAGCGGGCAGACCCACGCCAAATAATATCATTACCTGCAATTTCTGCCAATGGTGGAACAAGATATAATCCAACCATAATAACAATACCGAATGTCAGTGCCAATAAAAATAATGGATATGCAATTGCTGTTGTCATTGCACGCTTTATACGTTGTGTGCCGTCAACAACCCGGCCAACATTTTCCAGTGCAACAACCAAATTTGATAAATTTCCAGATGTTACCAATAATGTTTCTTCGGGTGGAACCCAACCACGTGTGGCCTCGGAAAAAGTCATACCTTTTTCTAAATTTTTCTGCCATTGACGCATTACAATTGCAAAGGGTTCATTGGGTTTTGTGCCGTTCTTGGATTCAACCATTTCCAAGCGTTCCAGTGCATCAATCAATGTAAAATCATTACGCAGTAAAGATGCCAGTTTGCGACAAATTGCCATACGCTTTTCAGTGTTTGACCGAAAGACCCATTTTGCATATAACAATTCCAGTTTGTTCATATTAGTACACCCCTGGCTGATCAAGTTGTCCGACCCAACGTTCCAGTTCATCAATACTGATTATACCCTGTAACATCAGTGATGTTGCGGCTTCTTTTAATGTGCGACCATCCATTTCTTCCAACCAATATCTGATGGCTTCGTCTGTTTTTCCTGCAAGTGCCAGTTGTAAAAATTCACTGTTTGTAATGATAACTTCGCCTGCTTTGACACGTCCCAGATTACCGGTGCCTTTACAGTGTTCGCACCCCAGGCCACGTTGGTATACTTGGTGTAGTCCCACATCGCCATACGCATCCATTACACGGCGATATGCGCCACGTTCCGGGTGATTTGACAATGGTTCACGACAGTGTGGACATACTTTTTTAAACAGACGCATTGATACCAGACCACGCATCAATGTTTCTTCTTTTAATTTAAATGGTTCAATACCCAAGTCTAATAATCGTGTTAATGCCGCCATCGCAGAGTTTGCGTGTAATGTTGTCCAAACGTTATGTCCAGATAATGCACCACGCACAGTCAATTGTGCTGCGGCCAATGTACGAATTTCTCCGACCATCAATGTATCAGGGTCACTGCGTAAAGCGGCCGCCAATGCTTCGACATATTTTTCTTCACGTTGTTCTTCGTTTGTCGTGTTTACAACAGGCATTTGATGGGCGCCAAAAATCTTTTGTTCAACTGGGTTTTCCACAGTTATCATATTTATTTCATAATTACGTTCACGCAACATCATTGCCATGTTTCGAACAAGTGTGGTTGATTTACCAGAACTGGTTGGACCCGCAACAATAACCAAGCCTGTTGGAAAAGAACGCATACGGGCCAATAATCTTTGCTCATACGGGCCAAATTCTTGTTCTGTTTTTAATCCTTCGGATGGATTGTCATATAACAGACGCATTACAACATATCGACTGCCAAATGCAATTGGATTGAATTGCATACGAACACCCAATACACCAGACGGCAAATATAAATCTTTGGTGCCACGCAGGGGGGTCCGACCGTCTTTTTGTGCAGACTGATATTCGTTCTGTGCATAGTTTGCATTTGACATATCAGATGATGCAAATGCGGCACGTACAAATGATTCACCCCACTGTGAATTATATTCCATAACAGGTTGCATACTGCCGTCTATGCGGAAATATATTGTTGTTTGATCTGCAACTTCGATATGGACGTCAGAAACCTTTTGTGATGCAGCCTTGGCGATGATATCAACAAAATCTTTCTGCATTTGATTGTCAAAATCTTGCTTGGATCGTATTACACCACCAAGTTTATTTTCATAAGATTTATATATGTTTGAAATCAATGCCAAATCAGAATAAAAAGGTTGATTTACTTTTTTGCCACGTGCCTTTAATAAATCAAGAAACGCCAATACACGGCCGTCATATCGGTGTGTGCGTGAAATAATAATTTCACCGCCAGAAAAGTATGCAATTAAACTTTGTGTGTCGTGTGGTAATTCAAACATTGCACCTGTTGCTGTTAACAGGCGATTATTGTTTGCAAATAAAAAATCAATAATATCTTTGGATTCAGAATTTTCCAAGCCTGTCGGAACCGACAGTTTGTCTTCGCTATTTACATCCACCAAGATATCTTTTGAATCAGTCATTTTTTAATTTCCATTGCTGACGTTCAAGTTTTGTACACTGCCATCTGGGGCAACAAATACAATTCCATCATCCAGTGATATTGATTTTACAGTCCAATTATCTAATTTTTTTCCAACGCTGATACGTTTTGTTTGACCAGAATTTAAATCTGCAACAGTTGCTTGTAATTGGGAACCTGCACCAACAACATTAACCAATTTATAATTTTTTGCGATATCATTAGATGCAGATGTCGCAGCAATTTTCGCAGCTGTTTTTGCGGTCGCAACAGGTTCTGTTTTTTCTGCCAATAATGCTTCTTTTTCACGTTCGATACGGACTGCTTCGGCTTCTAGTTTTGCTTTTTGTGTTTCAATTTCTTGCTGTTGTTGTTCTGCACGACCGGATAATGTATCAATTTCCATGTGCAGTTTTATTTTTTCTGCGGCCAATCTGTCCAGTTCTAAATCCAGTTGTGCACGTTCCTTTTCAAGTTGCATTAAAACTTTTTCTTGTTCTAAATCTGTAATTTGTTGAAACAAAGAACCTTGGACTTGATAACCTGCAATCGCATCAGCAGATACCTGTTCTATTTCTTCGATTGTATTTTCTTGTGCAAATGCACTGTTAATCATAATAGTGCCACAGAAAAACATACCTAATAAAAACAACTTGTTATTTTGCATAGATTATCACCTCATAGTTCCATAAGCGTAACGCAGCATCCCACGTACAATTGATTAAATAAACACCACCAAAATCATTAAACACCTGCATAAATTGCTGGGGGATAAGTTTGGATTCTGTTTGAAATTCGACAATGTTCAAATTTACTGTTTCAACACCGTTTGTTAATGTATCAACAACAATTTGTGTTTCTATGTTTGCGTCAACCGCTTGAAATATCGATGTTATATCACGAACAATCGTTTCTGCATCACGTTCGTCTTGGGATGAATATGTTTTTAGTAATGGCAGTTTTGCCTGAACACGTAATGTGTTGTCGTTTATTTCTTGGACAAATGCCCCAGGCATCAATTCTGATGCAATATTATAAAATTCATCCAGTGTTCCAAATCCACGCTTGAATTCAACAATTGCATATTTTTCATTACATTCTGCAAATGTTTGTGTCCAACCTGTAACAGGTTGCATTAAAAAACCAATGGCCTGATAACATAATTCTGCACGGTCTTGAACATCTGGCAGAAAATCGTATGGCAGTGTAATTGGTTCTGGTGGTAATTCTTTTTGAATTTCAAATTGTTTATCCAGTTCTTTATTTTTTTCTTCAATCTGTCGTTTATATTCTGCGACCAATTCTGGGTCCAGTTCAGCAATACTTGGGCGTGGACTTAACATTTCAACAACAGACCCATGAAAAATACCAAACAGGCCAAGTAAAAATACAGTCAATAATACAGCAGAAATAAATCCAGCACGAATATGACTGATTGGGTGCAGACGGACAACATTATGCGCATTTAATATGTCTGATAAATCGTGTTCAACGGCACGTGGCATTCCCCATGCGCCAGGTGCAAAAAACGCACCCCAATCAGGAATTTCTGATAATTTTACATATTCTGCACGGACATCATCTTCGGAATCAAATAGTTTGTCTTCCAGTAAAACACCATTTCTGGCGGCGACCAGATAGAATTTTTTATTGATTTCAAAAACAGCCAAAAAAGAAGTGTATTCTGCAAATGCATCCATTACATCAGCCGCTGCAACACGCATGCCAACACTTTGCCCACGTCTGGTTGAACCCAGACCAACCATCATATTGTATTCGGTGTACAGGTTTAATTTTTTATCAACACTGTGTGATAAACTGCGTGCATAAACACGACCTGATGTGCCAGATTTCACAGGCTGCCAAAACAGCCCGACAGCGTACTTTTTACGGTTAACAGATATTATTTGACTAGCCAATTAAATTCTCTCTCTGAATATTCAAGTTAAATTATAACATAATTTACAAAATCAAGGCAAGATAATGTTTTTAGTGATAAGTGGTTAGTGACGGAATAATTATATATTCACTTGTCGCTTTTTACCAATCAATTGGTTGTTTGTTGTGGTCGATTAAATACTGATTTGCCAGACTGAAATGATGATTGCCAAAAAAACCACGATATGCAGACAGTGGGGAAGGGTGGGCGCTTTTTAAAATCAGATTTTGGGTTTGGTTAACAATTGCTGCCTTCTTTTGTGCGAACGAACCCCACAACATATACACAATGTTGTTTCGTGTGTTTAATGCACGAATAACCGCATCTGTAAATTGTTCCCAGCCACGGCCGCTGTGTGATGCAGCCAAATGTGCCTGAACAGTTAATGTTGAATTTAATAATAAAACACCTTGCTGGGCCCAATATGTTAAATCGCCGTTTGTAACAGATGGACGACCAATGTCAGATTCAATTTCTTTGTAGATGTTTTGCAGACTGGGCGGGTTTGGTGTTGGTGGCAGAACAGAAAAACACAACCCATGTGCCTGACCTGGTTCATGATATGGGTCTTGGCCAATTATTACAACCTTGACACAATCAAGTGGACATAAATTAAATGCGTTAAAAATATTCTTGGGTTCTGGATATATTTTCTTGCCAGATAGATATTCATTGCGAACAAAATCGGTCAATTTGATAAAATATTCTTTGTTAAATTCAGATGACAGCGAATCTTTCCAAGATTGTTCAATTTTTACGTTCATAATTTTATCAGTCCTGTTTGTAACGATTTCCATAATACAACATCAATGTATCCACGGGGCAGGTGTGTTTCGTGTGATAAATGTGTAAACATATCATCGCATGCGTTCTTGATATCTGGGTATAATTTTCCATTGTTGATTTTTTCTGACAATTCAGATTTATTGGCAAATACACACCCCAGACGTTGTATCCAAATATCGTATTTTACAATATCTTCGCCCAAATTACGTGCCAGATGATTTGCAGTAATATTACCAATGTGTGGTAATTTTTGCAGATAGTTTAATTTGTTTTCAAGTGTTGTTATTTGATAATATTCATCACATAATTTTTTGCGATTTTCCCAAATTTTACAAATTGCATTTATCTTGTTTTTGTTGTTAAAAGTTTTTATCAAAATATCAAATTTTGCACCATGTGTTTTTAATAAATTTATAATTGTTTCGTGAATACGTTTTGCTGTTTTTTGTGAAAAACCGCCGGCAAGAATTACATACGCACAATGTGATGCAAATTCATCTGATGAATATATTTGTCTGTTTTGTAAATTTGCCAGTATTTCATCAAAAGACTGATTGTCAGAATCGTGACCGTTATCACGCAGTTGTTTTTCAAGTTCAAAAAACCATTGTTTTGAAAACATTTAATCGTTACGTCCTTGGGCGGCAGCCATCGCCGACACCATATCTTGGGTTGCCATGTCTTGTTTTAATTTATCAGATGCGCCCTTGAATTGATTTTTATCAATATCTGTCAATTGTTGTTTCAAAGATTGTATTTTTGCACGTTTATATCCAATCTGACTTTCAGATAGGTTGTTGGACAATTCTAATAATTCTTGTTCCAAGCGGTCTATTTCAGATTTTAAATGTGCTTTTTTTGAAGATGTAAACACCATTTTTTTCCTTGATAATTTTAATTGGCACAGGTTTTATCCTGTGCCATTATTTATACGTCCAAGTTTGCATCCAGTGCATTTTCAACGATAAAGTCACGGCGGGGTTCAACAACATCGCCCATCAACATTGATACAACTTCGTCTGCCTTGGCAGCGTCATCAATACGAACCTGGAACAATGAACGATGGTTTGGATCCATTGTTGTTTCCCATAATTGTTCTGCGTTCATTTCACCAAGACCCTTGTATCGTTGAATCTTTAATCCTGTTTTTGCGTATTCAAATGCGGTGTTTAACAGTGTTAATGCGCCCCAAATCTTTTGTGATTTTGATTTTACACGCAATACAGTTGGTTTGCTGAACGTTTCAATCAGTTCGTCACGTCCGTCAAGGCGATGCCAACTGCGTATTTCCATACCGTTGATTTTTTCACGTGGCAGTAAATAACTTTCTTTGACGCTGCGCAATGTTCGTGTAATTTCAATACCTGCATCTGTGCCAACTACTTTCCAGCCACGTTCAAATTCCAATTCTTGGGCATCCAGCATATTTTGTGTTGATGTAAAGTTTTCTGGACTTTCATTTTCAAATACGCCGTTTAACGCCAATGCTTCGACAAAACGTAAAGGCATAATATGATTTAATGGTTGCAGACAATTACGCATATCAAGTACCAAGCCAAGTAAACGTTTTAAATCTGCACCAGAAACCTGAACACCATTTGATGTTTCAATCATACCATCTGTTGCCAACTGTTCCATCAGATAGTCGTCCATTTCACGTTCGTTTTGCAGATAAATCTGTTGTTTACCACGTGTCACACCATACAAAGGTGGCTTTGCAACATAGATATATCCACGTTCAATCGCCTGTGGCATGTGACGATAAAAGAACGTCATCAACAGTGTTTGAATATGTTGACCGTCAACGTCAGCATCGGTCATGATGATAACTTTGTGATAGCGCATTTTTTCAATATCGAATTCGTCTTTGCCGATACCTGCGCCCATTGTTGTAATCAGCGCACCGATTGTATCAGAACCCAACATTTTATCAAAACGTACACGTTCGACATTTAATATCTTTCCACGCAGTGGCAAGATTGCCTGGGTTTTACGGTCACGACCTTGCTTTGCGGTACCGCCAGCAGAATCCCCTTCAACGATAAACAATTCGCATTTTGCAGGGTCACGTTCAGAACACCCAGCCAGTTTTCCTGGCAAACCACCCAGTTCTGGACCTGTTTTTTTACGTGATAATTCACGTGCCTTGCGTGCTGCTTCACGGGCGGTTGCAGCCTCTATAATTTTATCTATGATTGTTTTTGCAATCGCTGGATTTTCATCCAAGAATTCATACAGCATTTCTGATACAGTGCTTTCAACGATTGGACGAACTTCGCTTGATACCAGTTTGTCTTTTGTTTGCGAACCAAATTTTGGGTCTGGAATTTTTACACTGACGATACTTGTTAAACCTTCGCGGAAGTCTTCGCCAGACAGATTTATATCTTTCTTGGTTCCTTTTTCTGAAATGTATTTGTTAATTGCACGTGTTAATCCTGCACGGAACCCAGCCAAGTGTGTTCCACCATCACGGTTTGGAATATTGTTTGTAAAGCACAAAGATGTTTCTGTGTATGCAGTTGTCCATTGCAAGACGATTTCAATATATGTATCTTCTTGCTGTTTAATCATTTGAATTGGATCTTTGTTTAACAATTCTTTGGATTTATCCAAGTATGTTGCAAAACCTTTTAATCCATCAACACTGTGGAATTCTCGTTCCTTCTTTTCAGAACCACGTAAATCTTCCAAAATAATTTTTACATTTGCGTTCAGGTATGATTGTTCACGCAACCATGTTTCCATTGTATCAAAACTAAATTCTGTGCCTGTAAATGTTTCAGATGATGGTAAGAAAGTAACCTCTGTTCCGTGTTCGATACCAGATTTGTTTTCTGTAATTTTTAAATCGCATGTCGGTACACCGTCTGCAAAAGACATAAATGCTTCTTTGTCGCCACGCCATACACGTACTTCCAGCCATTTTGACAATGCGTTCACAACAGATACACCAACACCGTGCAGACCACCAGATACCTTGTATGCACCGTTGCTTTCATTGTCGAATTTACCACCAGCGTGCAATTCGCACATAATCAGTTCCAGTGCACTGCGACCTGTTTCATGATTGATGTCAAATGGCATACCACGACCGTTGTCACGGATAGTTGCACTGCCGTCTGCGTTCAATGATACGTATACTGTATCGGCGTATCCCGCCATCGCTTCGTCAATCGAGTTGTTAACAACTTCGTATATCATGTGATGCAGACCTGCACCACCTTCGCCAACGTCACCAATATACATCCCAGGACGTTTCTTGACCGCTTCTAATCCTTTTAAAACCTTGATGGAATCACCAGTATATTCATTATTTACAGACATTTATTTTTCCTTTCTTTTTTCTATGTAAAACATAGCAATTTCTGGTATAATTATCAAGTAAAAAGGGGCGTAAAATGAAATTTAAATTGTTATATTTTGGTGATATTTTAATCAACCCAAAAAAACGTGCACAACATATTGCTGATATTCGTATGCAGTTCCATCCACAATTAAAAAAATTGGTTGAACACAGTCCTTGGAATAACTTGACACAATACATGGTGCCAAATCCAACAAAAAGCCCAATCACAACACGCCATGTTGGTGGAATCGATTGGAATCCGATTATTACACCTAATTTAAAATTGATTGCAGAATTAGATATTCAGATGATGCATCCTGAAATTGTTGGTGTGCCACGCAGTGATATTGATAACCGTGTTAAAACAATTATGGATGGTTTGCGCTGTCCACAAAATGAACATGAAATTGGGGCAAATACACCAAATGATATTGGTCCAATTTACACATTATTAGATGATGACCATTTGATAACAAAACTGTCTGTGAATACCAGTCACTTGTTGGATGCAGGTATTTTTTCTGAACAGATTCAACGTTCACCAGATTCAATATTTATGTTGATTGACGTAAATGTTCGTGTCGCCGAAGGCACATTGGAAAACCTGCCGTTTATGGTGTAAACGAGTGTAAGTTGTTAGTGAAAGTGGTTAGTGGTGGCATATATAATATAATAAAAATAAATCATTCACTTATCACTTACACTAATAACTTGCACTTTTTTTCTTAAATAGTATAATTTATTTGCACAGATGAGTTGTTTGTGTGAGATGTCACAATCTCTTTAATCTTAGTTGTCCGTGGGGACATAAAACACCTCCAACCCATGGTTGGAGGGCGGCGAATACATTGAATAAGCCCACTATTTACTAAGATTATAGTTGTGAACCTCCAACCGCTTTGAATATCTTGGCGGTTTTTTTAACAAAAATATCTAAGGAATAAAAAATGGAAATGGACTTGAATTTTCCGCCCGAACAATACCCCAGAACACGTCCAACACGTGACGAGGCAATGAGTGCTATCTTTGCAACAATTCTAAATATTCGTGCATCTTTTAAAATGTTAGAAGAAATATTTGTGCGTGAAAATGATTATAGATTACGACAACAACTGCATAAAAGTAGAAAAAAACAGTAATCAATATCGGGTAAGTGTAAGTGGTTAGTGAATGAATTATTTCTATTATATTACATAGTAATAATCATGCCACCACTAACCACTTGCGCTAGTTACTCAATACAACAATTTACAGCGTTTTTTACCCATGATTTTAATTTTGATACCTTGCCGCCGTCTGTTTTTGTTGGGGCAGGGGATGATTTTGTGTTTGCTGATTTTTTTGTTGTTTTTGTTTCTGGTTTTGCATCGCCTGTCAACATACCCATATTTAATCCCCAGAACATAGAATATAATTCATAGGACTGGTCAAACAATTCGTATGCTGTTTTTTTGTCACCAGATGCCAATGCCTTGGTTCCAACTTCAAACACACGCATGGCGGCCGCCAATAAGTGTTTGGATATACACCATACTTCGCCTTCGTATGCAGGGATGATTTTTAACATTGCGTTTTTGCGCATTTCACGAACGTCATTGATTAAATCATAAAATTCGTGTTTGCCTGTTTTTGCGCCTGAAAACATTAAATGTTCTTCAATAGAAATCAAATTCATAATACCAATTGTCAAGTCTTGGTCGCTGGATAAATCTTTTGGGTTAACCTTTTTTGCAGCATCCAGTGCTTCGACATATTCTTGAACAGATTTTATTTTTTTCATATTTTCCCCCATCGATTAAAAACAAATCATCATTGCCCAACTGGCCAATGCCAATGCGACAACAGGTAATACAACCTTTTCAAATGGAAAGTGCGCATGCCCACCATTTTTCTTTTTCATCCATTGATATAATTTTGATGTCAGAATAAATATCAATGCGCCACAAATTGTGCCAAACAGTACCGGGTCCATAACCAGACCGCCACAAATCAGTACAGGATTATATTTCACAACGCCCAGATATACAAATCCAACCATTGCAACCGACAGTGTTATAACAATCGCATCACGACCCCAAAAGTGCCATCCACGTTTGTCCATAAACTTTAACGTCCAGTAACCCAACAATGTTAATAATGCACCAGCCCACAGCCCGACAACACTGTCTGGAACACCCAGGCGGCGTGCAATATCAAGGCCCGCCCCAATTGCAATTGTGCACACAGGACACGCAGGATTCGCAATCGCAGACATCGGTAACAGTGCAGCAATTGCAGCAATTATTTTACGCATATTTCCTTTCCTTTTTATTTTTAGACTATGCCTATTATTATAAATACATAAAAAAAAGTCAACAGGGGTAAAGGCAGAGTAGGTAAAGTTTTTATTCTGTTATCCACACAAACTATACCAAAATTAAAACCGGGATAAACCCGGTTTAAATCTTGGTAGCAGCGGAGGGATTGTGTATTCCCACACACTTTGTGTGCGGGCCCCTTTCCAAATCGCAACGGTTTCGCTGCGTTACACTTGCAAAACCTGCTATTTTGTCGGACCCTGGGGTCCTCATCCGCCACAACTATACCAAAATTAAAACCGGGGTAAACCCGGTTTAAATCTTGGTAGCAGCGGAGGGATTCGGACCCCCGACCAAAAGATTATGATTCTTCTGCTCTACCACTGAGCTACGCTGCCAAGCGACATGGATTATAACAGTATTTTTTTAAATTGCAAGAAAAAGACATAATATGATTTTATTCACAAATAAAATAATTATTGTTTTTAATAATTTTTGTTGAATAGGGGTGGTGCTTGTGGTAGAATGTCCCGCATGAGAAAAATTTTATGTGTTTTGTTGACTTGTGTTATATCTGTGGCAAATGCAGATGAAAATCCGTTCTTTAATGGATATGAAAATCAGATTGTATTTAATCTGGGAACAGGTACAAATCACGGTTTCTTGATTTCTCCACCAACAGAATTTGTGCCGTTTGCAATGGCGCAGATTCAATATTCTCAGCCTGCAACGTTTTTTAGATTGCCTGCACGAATGTCGCTGAACGTGTTTCAAACAATTGGATATGGCAAGCGATATGGTTGGGATTGGCGTGATTTTACAATACCAATTGCAATGGTATCAGGTGATGTTAGTTTGGTGAAATGGGATGATTGGAACTTCTTTATGGGGTTTGGGGCAGGGTTCCAGGCACAACAAAATGATAGAATTGGTTCAAAGTTTATTTTTGGATTTAAGGTTGGTGGTGCGTACAGAATTTCAGACTGTTCGTCTGTTGAATTATTTATGCAACATATGTCAAATGGTAATACAGCCCCAGAAAACAATTCGTATGCGTTTTATGGTGTCGGGTTTGCGTATAATTTTTAAAGCAAAATTATCCTTGATTTTTGATATGCTGTCCGTATAATTGGAACAGTTTTATTGCCCTAATAGTCTAGTGGTAAAACACGTCCTTGGTAAGGACGAGTCGCAAGTCCGATTCTTGCTTAGGGCACCACATTATTTATCATGTTGATGTGACTGACAACCACGGAGTGATAATGATGTAATAAAAGTTATAAATCAGGGTGGCACCGCGCAGCCAAAAATTCAGACTTGCGCCCCTGAAATTTAATAACAATATTGGGTGCCGAAATCTTAAATTTTTCTGTGCCCGAAGCAAAAAAAGGGACCAAAATGTTATCGTTAAAATCAAAATATAGAACACATACATGTGGTGAATTAAACGCATCAAATGTTGGCGAAACAGTTGTTCTGTCTGGTTGGGTTCATCGTAAGCGTGACCACGGGGCGTTGTTGTTTGTTGACTTGCGTGATAATTATGGAATTACACAGGTGGTATTTGATGGTGGGGATGAAAAACTGGAAAAAGTTCGCCCAGAATCTGTTATCAAAATCACTGGTACTGTTGTTGCACGTGATGGGGCGGCTGTGAACGACAAAATCCCAACTGGCGCAATTGAAATTCAAGCACAAAACTTTGAAGTATTAACAAATGCAGATGTATTGCCTTTCCAAGTATTTGGTGACGATGACAGCGTGTCTGAAGATTTGCGATTAAAATACAGATATATTGATTTGCGCCGTGAATCACTGCATAAAAATATTTTAATGCGTAATCGTGTTGTGAAATTTATGCGTGATAAAATGTGGGAAATGGGTTTTTCAGAATTCCAAACACCTATTTTGACAGCGTCCAGTCCAGAAGGCGCACGTGACTTTATTGTGCCAAGCCGTAATCATCATGGTATGTTCTATGCGTTGCCACAGGCACCACAACAATTTAAACAGTTATTGCAGGTTTCTGGTTTTGACAGATACTTCCAAATTGCACCATGTTTTCGTGATGAAGATTTGCGTGCAGACAGATTGCTGGAATTCTATCAATTAGATATCGAAATGTCTTTTGTTGATTTGCCTGATATTCAGGCGGTCGGTGATGTCTTGATGCCGGAAATGATACGTGAATTCGTTCCAGATGCAATCATTGCAGAAGATATTCCACATATCTCATTTGACGAGGCAATGTTGAAATATGGTTCAGATAAACCTGATTTGCGTAATCCAATTATTATCAGTGATGTAACAGATGTATTCCGTGGGTCTGATTTTGGAATCTTTGCAAATGCAATTGAAAATGGCGCAGTTGTTCGTGCGATTCCTGCACCAAATTCCGCAGATAAACCACGTTCTTGGTTTGATAAACTGGGCGATTATGCGGTGAAGGAATTGGGACTTGGTGGACTGGGATACATTGTGTTCGCAGATGAAGCCAAGGGGCCTGTTGCCAAGAAATTAGATGCAGACAGAATTGCAAAATTGCATGAAATTGCAGGTGATAACGCATCTTTGTTCTTTGTGTGTGATATGGTAGAACCTGCATCCAAGGCGGCTGGTAAATTGCGTATTAAATTAGGCGAAGATTTAAATCTGATTAACCCAAAAGAATTCCGCCTGTGTTGGGTTGAAGATTTCCCAATGTATGAACTAAATGAAGAAACAGGTAATGTTGATTTCGGTCATAATCCATTTAGTTTACCAAAAGGTGAATTAGATGGTGATCCACTGAAAATAAAAGCAAACCAATTTGATATGGTGTTAAATGGTGCTGAAATTTGCAGTGGTGGATTGCGTAACTATAACCCTGATACAATGATAAAGGCGTTTGCAATCGCTGGATATGGCGAAGATGTCGTAAAGCAAAAGTTTGGTGGTATGTATGCGGCGTTCCAATATGGCGCACCACCACATGGCGGTTGTGCGTTTGGTATTGATAGATTGGTTCAGATTATTTTAGGCGAACCAAATCTGCGTGGTGTTGTTGCATTCCCAACAAATCAACGTGGACAGGACTTGATGTTGGGGGCACCAACTAATGTTACTGAACAACAACTGCGTGATGTTCATATTCAGGTAAGAAAAAAGAACTAAAAAAAACAAATCCCCCAATTTGGGGGATTTTATTTAAGAAATCATACCTGTTGGTTTTTTGTGTTTTATAAATATAATTCGTGCCGGTAAATAATAACAAGAGAGATTATTATGCACGATTGTATAAATACACTGTCACATAATTTGAATTTAAGTTCGTATCAAGAAAATAAAATTAAAACACACTGTGATAGATATAATATGTCACGTTTGGAAAAACGTGGTGGATTATTATATGCACCATATGTTGTGCATGGTTTTTGGGGGCGTGTGTCACGTGTGTTCTTTGGTGTGCAGGCTGATTTAATTGGACAAAATAAAACACTGTTACAGGCACAAAGAAATATTAAATTTTATGCCAATGGATTTCACTGTGTAAAAGTTGGACGTTATACATACTATGCAGATGCAAATGGCAGAATAATGTCACGGTATGAATTTAAACAAGAATTAAAACGTTAAAATTTATCGTGTGTTTTTACAAATGCGCGCATAAAACTAGGGTCCATATTTTGCATAATTTCAGATAATGAATAATTGCGTGCGCCATCTGGCATTATCCCCAGTTCAATGGTCACAGGTGTTGGTGCAGTACCACGTAATGTTATGTCAAATTCCGCAGTCATTTTATTGTCTGAAATTGCCAAACCACCAACTGCATTTGTGTGACGCATTGATAATTCAATCGGACGTGTTGTTATAAAATTGCCTTGCCCGTACGTTCCAATTATACGCATATTTTTTATTCTTGTTTCGCCACTGGTCAGTGCGCTGGCCAATGCGTATTCTGCATTTAATGTTGTTATGTTTTCAGCAGATGCATAGAAATTATCAAACGACATACCAATTAAATATCCATCAGAAAAAGATAAGTCCATGTCACCAGATAGGTTGTAGTATATATCGTGTGCAATTTTGCCATTTGTAACAAAGTTTATTTCGCCTGTTATCATTGTGTCGCGAATATTTAGTGGCAGTTCATCAGATAATAATTTCCCGTTAATTACAAACTGATTTAATTGGGCAAAAATTTCGTATTTTGTTTTATCTTTATCGATTGTTGCCAGTATGTTACCACGTGATGCGTCCATAATAGAAAATGTCTGGGTGGTTGGCTTTAACGAATATACAAAATTTTTATATTCATTATTTGCGTATAATAATTTATCTGCGGACAGGGATATGTTATACGGTATATCAAATAATGTTAAAATAGGATCGTTGGTCAAGAATTCTTGTTCTGAATATCTGTCAAAAAACGATTTGTTTGTGAATTTTTCCACAGATAACATATCTGTATGTAACGTTATGTTTTTATTAGATGCAGAACCAGAAAATTCATGGTCAAATATTTTAATTTTTAAATTTGATATTTTGTTTTTTTCATAAAATCCAGAAATTGTGTATTTGCCATCTGTGATAAAACGCAGGTCTGTGTCTGGTAACCATGATTTAAAACTGGTGCCTGATATGTCAAAATAGTTGTCGTATGTTGATAGTTGCCACTGTTTGTTGTTGGGTGTAAATGTTAATGCGTTGTTCTGCCATGTAAAGTTCCCGATTTCATTTGTCATAAATTTTGGTAAAAATGGTATGTCCAGATTTATCCATTTTAACGTCTTTTGATTTGCAAAATCGTATGTCGGGGTAATGTTTTTCTTGTTAACCTTGTATGTTCCGCCGATGTCAGAAAACCTAAATTTTATAATTCCATTGGTGCCAAGTTTATAAACCATGTCCATAAAGTGATTGGTGTTTGTTGGCATTGGTTTTTCAGATTGTACATCAATATTAAATGTGTTGTCTGTTACAGATATGCTGCCGGTCAGGTCGCCGTATGTAAATTTAGAACATTGCCAATTGTTTGGTGTGCCAGAAAATAAACACATTGCGTTTGTGTTGTTGATTGGCGCTGTAATCATAATGTTTTTTGCGCCGTCTTTGGTAATTTGACCGCCAGAAACAACCAAATTGTCTGCAATTATATTTGTTATTTGTATAATGTTGTTTGATGCAATAATGTCAATTTTTACATGACTGAAAGTATGGTTTAAAAATGTGATTGTACCATAAAAATCTAGATTGAAATTGGTCTTGGTTAACAGGTTTGTTGGTTTTGCCAAGAACGATAAATCAATATTTGCATCGTTTGATACCAACTGGATAGTTTTTTCGCCGTTTGGCGCAACAATGATGTTACCTGAAAAATCGTTTGCATTTAAATTGTTAAATTCATACCCGTTGTTGCCGTCCCATTCAAAATTAGTTGATAATTTTACAGGGTGCGTAATTTTAGGTTCATCAAAACCAAACCACTCATTTATGTTTTTGGTTTCAATTTCCAGATGTCCACGAATTGAACCGTCAGAAAAAAATTGGCCGGTTAAATCAAGTTTGTTGTTCTTGTTTTTTATGTTAAATGTATCGTTGATAAATTCAACTTCGTACTTATGATTTTGTGAACGTATTGTGCCGTGGAATTCATTGTCTGTAAAATCTGCACGTACAATATGAAATTTGCGACCAAAAAAATTTAAATCACTGTTATATATTTCGATATTATGATTAAAGAAGGCAGGGGATAATTTTGTAACATTTATATCTGCATCGTATATAACAACCGCATCATCCAGTTTGGCATCTTTCAGATTAAAAAAACTGTGAAACGGAATTGAAAATAATATTGAGCCGATTTTTGCGTCTGGAATATCAACATCGTGTGCCACAATTGTTGCGCCACCCGCCAAACTGAAATGTATATCGCCGTTCAATTTTAGTGGTACGTTTGTTTGTGCGTGAACAGATTGTTCAACCACAGATTTAAAACTGTTTAATGTAATAAATGGTGGTATCAGTACAGTCGCCAGCGCAATTACAGCGATTGTTGATATAATTGACCAAAAAATTCTGCGTTTATATCTGGGTTTTAATGCCATTCTCTCTTTCCTTGTAATTTGATTATAATGGATTATATTTAAGATTGTTAATAAAAAAATGAAAAAAGCAGAATTTTATCTTGAAAGTGATTATAAACCTATGGGCGATCAACCGACCGCCATTGCTGAATTGGTGTCTGGCATACAAGAAGGTAAACAGTCACAAGTGTTGCTGGGGGTGACTGGGTCGGGTAAGACGTTTACAATGGCAAATGTTATTGCAGAACTGGGGCGGCCGGCGTTAATTATGGCACCAAATAAAATATTGGCGGCACAGTTATATACGGAAATGAAGTCGTTCTTTCCAAAAAATCACGTTGAATATTTTGTGTCTTATTATGATTATTATCAACCCGAAGCGTATATGCCAACAACAGATACGTATATTGATAAAGATGCATCTATAAATGAACAGTTGGACCGTATGCGACATAGTGCAACACGGGCAATGCTGGAAGAACGTGATGTCGTTGTTGTGTCCAGTGTTTCGTCTATATACGGTATGGGGTCGCCAGAACAATACGCAGGGATGAGGCTGGTTGTTAATGTTGGTGATTTTATTTCTGTGGCGGATGTGATGCGTGCGCTGGTCGATATTCAATATAAAAGAAATGATATGGCGCCCGCACGTGGTGAATTTCGTGTACGTGGTGATACGCTGGATGTTTTTCCATCGCATGCTGTGGACAGGGGGTGGAAGATTTCTTTCTGGGGGGACGAGGTTGAAGAAATCTGGGAATTTGATACGTTGACAGGTGCAAAATTGCAACGATTAAATCGTGTTGCAATATACCCAAATACGCATTATGCAACACCAATGCCCAGTGTGTTACAGGCGATTACACAAATTCGTGCCGACTTGGCAGAACGCTTGGATTATTTTCATCAGAATATGAAGTATGTTGAAGAGCAAAGATTGCGGGAACGTGTGAATTTTGATATCGAAATGATGGAAAGTACGGGTACATGTCGTGGCGTAGAAAATTATTCAAGATATTTATCTGGACGACTGCCAGGACAGCCGCCACCAACACTGTTTGAATATTTGCCAAAAGATGCAATTTTGTTCATTGATGAAAGCCATGTGACTGTTCCGCAAATTGGCGCAATGAGTCGTGGTGACAGGGCAAGAAAAGAAACATTATCACAATATGGTTTCAGATTGCCTGCATGTGTTGATAACAGACCCCTGACATTTGATGAGTGGGATAATCTGCGACCACAGACAATATTTGTTTCTGCAACACCGGCAGATTGGGAATTAAATCAATCTGGTGGGGTCGTGTCTGAACAAGTTATTAGACCAACGGGCCTGTTGGACCCAATATGTGAAGTGCGCCCAACAACGCATCAGGTTGATGATTTATTAGATACAATAAAACAAGTTTCTGGTCGTGTCTTGGTTACAACATTAACCAAGAAAATGGCAGAACAACTAACAGATTATTTAAATGAAAATGGTGTGCGGGCAAAGTATTTGCACAGTGATATTGAAACACTGGAACGTATCGAACTGTTGCGTGAATTACGTCTGGGCAAGTTTGATGTTCTGGTTGGAATAAACCTGTTACGTGAAGGATTAGATGTTCCAGAATGTGAAATGGTTGCAATTATGGATGCAGACAAAGAAGGTTTTTTGCGTTCAACACGTTCGCTGATTCAGACGATTGGGCGGGCTGCACGTAATGCAAATGGTCGTGTTATATTGTATGCAGATAAAATCACAGAATCTATGCAAAGTGCGCTGGATGAAACAGCACGCAGACGTAAAATACAAATGGATTATAATACAGAACACGGTATCGTGCCAAGGACTGTGTCCAAGGCAGTCTTTGCAGAAGTTGGGGAAAAGCAAGAAAAAACTGACAAAGGCCGTAAATTTGTTTATGATAAATCTGGTGGGCTGATGGATGCAGAATCTATCAGGGCAGAAATTAAAAATTTAACCAAAAAAATGCATGCTGCGGCTGAAGATTTAGAATTTGAATTAGCAGCAGAAATTCGTGATAAAATTCACGGGTTGGAAGATGACTTGTTGCTGGTGGAGTAAAAAAATGCAGGAATTTATTTTAAAAGATGTTAATCAAATGCGTACATGGACCGCAGAATTTGCAAAAAAATTATCTGCGCCCGTGGTTGTTGCGTTGCATGGTGATTTGGGTATGGGAAAATCTGAAATTGCACGGACTGTAATTCAAACACTGCGTGGGGCAGATACAGTCGTGCCAAGCCCGACATTTACAATTGTGCAGAATTATGATGGAATTTCTCATTTTGATTTATATAGATTAACAGATGCGTCTGAATTGGTCGAAGTTGGTCTGCAACACGCAATGGAAAATGATATCACGTTAATAGAATGGCCAGAAATAGCATCTGATATTTTGCCAAGTGATACAATTCATGTCTTTATATCAGAATATGATGGTGGCAGAAAAATTGTCCTAAAATAGGTGCCTTATTACATTGCACGCAATAAATATCCGCGTCTGAACATACATCTGCGATATGCGCCAACTGTTTTAGATGCGGTGTTGCGTGGCACAGACATTAAACTGCGTTGGCCAACGTCACGATATTCATTTGATTGAAATGTTACCCATAAACCGTCCCAGTCTGGCATAATTGCACTTTGATTTGGGGATATTAGTTTTGCGATACGTGAACGTGGTTGATGTGCAGGCTTGTCTATTCCAAGGCATGCCTTGTGGTCACGTACGAACTGTTCTGTGGTGACGGCCTCGTTCTCCCAGTTAAGGATAGTGGCATCATCAATACTGCCACGATTGGCAGATGCGCATGCAGTTAAAATCAATAAAATTGGTAAAATTTTTATTCTCATGTTTTATATTATAATTTAATTGCCTTTTTGGGGCAATAGTTTTTATAATGTGAAAAAGAGAGAAAGGAATTTTATATGGCTGTATCTGTTCAACAGTTTATAAAACTGGCAAATTTTTATAACCAAACCGCAATGATTATGTCTGCTATTTGCGTGAACAAAGGCGGAATTGCAATCGAAAACTATAATGGACGTTTTTATGCGGCGGACCTGTTGGAATATATTGTAGAATATGGCAGA
>JAGBCZ010000028.1 GCA_017937735.1 Alphaproteobacteria bacterium
ATGCATCGACAGAAATATCCATAGACATCATCTTGTCCTGTCTGTATGCAACATTGGCAAAGTCGCGTAAAATACGGTGGCGTAATTCTTCGTTCATGCCCCACACACCATTTGTTTTGACAAATGGAACCATGCCGTACGATGCAGCAATTTCTAAACATTGTGGTATATATTCCGTTCTTTTATGGAAATAGGGCGCCATCGCTTCGCCACCGGTAAAAACCATGTGTTCCCACTTTGGCAACGGCATATCGTTAAACCCAGCAATATATTTTTCAACGTATTTCAGCGGCATAATATCTGGCGCAACATTGGGACCACTGTTTTCGCAACAGTGCGCACAACGCAAATTGCACCAATTTGTGTTTTTTATTGCAAAACTAATTTTATTACAAACTTGATTCATATAAAAAATACCTTACACAATATATTATTGCACAAGATATTTATTTGTCAACAAATATAGTAAAGGTGTTTTTGGCGATATTTGCAAATTATGTTTATCGTTTTTTTTGGCGAATTTCATCCGCCAATGGTTCCACAATGTACGAGTTTCGTTGTTTGTCGACCGCAGACAATTTTGCCCCAAGTGTTTGCAATTGTGGTGTCCAAACTGCATATTTTTCGATATGTTTGCGTGCCATATCTGGGTTTCTGCATAACTGAATATCAATCGCATCAGACAGCATTTTATTGCTGCGTTCCATTACACGATTAAAATCTATAACCAAACGTCCATTTGCATCCAGTTTAATTGCACCACTTTCAAAGAACATGTTATGTTGCATGATGTTTCGTTTTGAATGTGCGGTTTTAAAATTTGCTGCAGGATATAAATATGCGACCAACCATGATGTTATTATTTCGTAACAGCGTTGTTGTGTAAAAAATCCGCAATGTACTAATTCGTTCAGCATCGCAACAGAACCTGCATCTGCTTTGTGTTCTTCTATGACAGCTTTATATTCACCTAATGATTCCAAACCCTTTTTAGGTCCCAATGAATGCATATTTTCGTGCAATATTGTAAAGTCGTGTAATGCGGATACTGAAAAATATTTATGAAATTCTGGTGCCAATAATGCGTTTAATTTTTCTGGCAGGGCGGTTGCGTATTTTGACTGACGCATTTGTTTTAAATAAACAGTTCTGTATCCGCCACCGGTTTGTACTGCCAACTTATCCGCATTTGGTAAATTAAACGCCAACGATATTCCGCCACGATATGCAGCATTACGCCCGCCGACAGTCACAATATCAACGTCCACCATTGTTTGTTTGGTGTCTTTGGTTATATTTTGTTCGTATTCAGAATTTCGTGGCATTTTTTGTGCCAGCATTGGCAATAAATCTTTTATTTTTAACAAATAATCTGTTCCGACCTTGTCGATAATACCAACTGTTGTGCCCAGTGTGTCTTTTGCATACGGTACAATGCCACGTTCGTCTAACATAGACTTTAATTTTGGATTGCTTAATACAGTTGGTGTCATTGCGTCATCATAAGATTCACGGCCCAACGTAAATTCTAATGGTCCACTTTGTAACGTTGCCCATTTTTTATCGGCTCGACAATCCAGCAAAGGCGCATTATTTGACAATGCAGCAGATTGCATTCGTAAATACTCTTTAAAATTCCAATCTGATGCATAATGTGCAGCAACCTCCAAACATGCCGCCGCCGTACGAAAATAGTCTTGAAATGCGACTGTATAATCTTGTGCCACTAATTTTGCGCCATAACGTCTGACAAGCGTTCTTTGATTCAATATTTCTTTTACCTGTGCATCTTGGCCATTGTTCAACATATCAATTAAAATATCATGAAATTCAGGCACAGATAAATCATACGGATAAAATGCACGTCCTGGCCGCATTTCTACATCATTTGTTAGCGCGACAATGTTACCATTTCTGTCATGACCGAATATACCACGCTGGCCATAAAACAAACCCATTGTCATATTTGCACGTTCATCCCCCAACTTGATTTTTTGGGTTAAAAAGTTTTCAAATTGAATGTTATAATGATGATCCATTCTTAACGCCACACGATCTATGATATCGGACGCACGAACCAAATGTTTCAGTGCTTTTTTATCATTTTCGGACAACGCCATGTATTCCGGCGCATCCGCCCCCAGCATTTTATATGGCGTAAAAACATCAGGCTTTGTACGTTCTAATAATTCTTGTTCTGATAATGCCAGTGTAAATTTATCTGCCATAAGTATTTCTTCTTGCGTTTATTTTGCACCGACTGGGATTTGCAGTCTTTGCTGTGGGAAAATCAAATCAGGGTTTTTAATATTATTTCTGTCTGCAATAATGCTGAACAAAATTCCACGGCGCATAAAGTTACGTGCAATAATCCACAGACAATCACCACGGCGTACAGTGTAATACGTGTCGTCATCGCCGGTCATTTCCGGCATGGTAAATTTGTGTGTTACAGAACTGACTGTGCGGCCATCGCCATCATGCATACGAACAGTTAATGAATATTCTTGTCCTGATTTTAAATCGCCAACATCCGCCCCCAGACCGAAATGTTTATGGTCGGACACACGTGCAAATCCGATGTATTCGTTATCTAAACTTAACGATACGCGCAATCTTGGCATGCCGTCACCTGTGACGACAATGCGGCCATTACTTAAATAATCAATCTTGGAAACAGTTAAGTCATTGTCGTTTAATACGGTTGGCATTTGTAACAGTGTACTGCCATCTTTTGTCATCAATAAAGATACAGAATTTTCAGGTCCGTCTTCAGAAATATACACAAATACTTTTTCGGATGATTTTACTTCTGGTTCGCCACCGACCAATGCGATTGTGTAATTGCCTGCATCCCAGTTATGCTTTGGTGAATATACAAATTCACCGTATGGGTTTGTGCTTTCAGTTGCGACAATGCGGCCATTTACCATTACCGATACAGTGTTGTTTGGCAACCAGCGACCAGCGATAACAACACCGCCGTTTTTTTCAATACGAACAATATCGAATTCGGGCACAGTAATTTCGTTGTGTGATTTTGTAACTTGTACAGGAACTTCTGGAACCAAAATAAATTTAGATGTGTGATTTACACGAATAAAGCAAACCCATATTGCAACGAATATAACAATCAACGCACACAAAATAGGGAACCAGTAATTCTTTAATGTTGTGTATTTCTGTTCTGATTTTTGTTTACGTTGCGTTTGTTGTTTTTCAGTAAATACATTAAATTTTTTCAAGAAACTGCGTGTATATGCGCGGCGATTTTCCAGCCAGTCATTTTGCTTGGAAATTGCATTGTCAATCAGATCGTCTGTTGAACGTTTTGTGCTGCCCATATTTTGCTTGTTATTTATTGCCATTTGAAAACTCCGATTATATGTGGACAAATTATTGCAAATTATATTTCTTTGTCAATTTAATTGTGATATAATTAACCAGAAAGACCAAGGAAAAATCATGAAAAGAATAGGCATAATGACAACAGGCGGCGATTGCAGTGGCCTAAACACTGTGATTCAGCGTATAACACACGGTGCGACCCTGCGAAAATGGGCGGTTTACGGTATTTTGGACGGTACGGATGGTTTGTGTGTTACACCACCGGCAGTGGTTAAATTAAATGATTTGATGTTGCCGATTGAAAATGCAAGACTTGCGGGCAGTTTTTTGCACAATGGTCATGCAAATGCGCTGAATTTTGAAACAGCGATTGAACGTGGTAAGACTGCGTTATTTAACAAACAATTATATCGGTCATTATCTGAATTAAAGTTAGATGCCTTGATATTGGTTGGTGGTAATGGCAGTATATCATTGGCGTGGTCCAACCGTGAAATTTATCGTGACCTGCAATTGATTTGTATTCCAAAAACGATAGATATGGATATTCCATTAACAGACAGAACGATTGGTTTTGATACTGCTGTGCAACAGTTAACATCATATTGCGATCAGTTGATGTTGACCGCACGCAGCCATCATCGTTGGTTTGTTGTGCAAAGTATGGGGCGTGATTGTGGCAATCTGGCATTAAATGCAGGGGTTGCCGTTGGTGCATCTGCGATTTTGATACCAGAAATTAAGTTTGATGTTAACGCATTGGTTGATCACATAAAAAAACAATCAAATGATTATGGTATAATCATTGTTTCCGAAGGCATATCGTTACGTGGTCATTCGGGGCGTCCTGCGGATATGATTGCCCGCAAATTAACGGCCGCCGGTATTGTAAACAGAACAGCATTCCCAGAACATACCCAGCGGGCAGGGGACACAACCGCCACAGACAGAATCTTGGCCACACGTTTTGCAGACTGTGCATTACATGCGATTGAAAATGGCGAAACAAATGTCATGACTGTGTTATCAGATGGTGATGTTCACACTGTTTCATTGGCTGATTTTGTTGATGCAGGCGAAATTGTTCGTGATCCAAAAATCCCAGATTTGATGACGTCAAACGCATACGTGTCGCCCGATAATCCGTTGCTGGATGTGGCATACGATATGGGTATATATATCGGTGAACAGAAATAAAATAACACCGCCGGATGGCGGTGTTATTTTATTTTGTGTATTGTTTTAACTGTTGAAAGTTTCTTTCGATTATACAGTTGTGACGGCGACACAAGTTGAACAACTGGGTGTTTTTATGTATTTCGTCTTTTGATATCTTTGTGCAATTTTCTCCTGTTAAACAGCATTTTGCTTTGCCACTGGATGATGTTGTGTATAATCCTGCAATTGGTTTTTTGACAGGTTTGTTAACCGGTGCCTTGCTTTTTACATAATCAATCAATTGTGCCACTGTCATTGACTGGCTAGGCAATGGGTCTTCAATAGATCTATTGTTATTGAATTCTTTTTCTAAACACATTTGCAATTCGATAATATCCAAACTGTCCAGATTCAAATCATATATCAAATCTTTGTCGTCATCAGGAACGACAGCGAACTTTTCGATTAAAATATCTTTTACTTTTTTTTCAATACTCATTTTGCGCCTTCTTTATTTGTTATAAACATTTTAGCCCAAAAATAGTGATTGTCAACAGCGAAATATACCATTAAGCGGTGGCAATTTTATCATTTTGTCTTTTGTTTTAATCGCAATGCTGCGTCTTGCCTTTGTTTTATTTTGGTTGCATGAATAACATTTTTTGTAATCACCGCCAAATTAAACAAGGTTAAATTATCGGTATTAAATGTCGGCGCAGTCATTGTCCCGTCTGGTAATGCGTATTCTGTTTCAATTAACTCACGCAAAAAAACAATGTCCAGCGAATCTAAATTTAAATCGTATATTAAACTGGCGTGCATTGATATTTTATGTGCAGGAACGTCTAATTTATTAACTAATATTTCATTTATCGTAGAATAGTATTCTGCGATATCTGCGGGCATAGTGTCTGTTTTATTCATATTTTATCCTTGTTATGGACCGGTATCATACCACAAGAAAATGAACTAGCAACAAAAATCCCCCGAAATCGGGGGATTTGAATTCAGAACGACTAATTTACTTTTTTTCAGAAAAGTCTGCATCGACTGTTCCGTCATCGTTCTTTTTTTGTTCGGATTCACCGGATGCAGCTTGTTCTGCCTGGGCTGCTTTATAGACAGCTTCGCCCAATTTCATGGCTTTTTCAGACAACGCATCTGTTTTTTCTTTCAAAGACGCTGCCGTTGCATCAGCCTTGGCCAGTTCGTCTGCCAATTCTTTTTTTGCATCTTCAATAGACTTCTTTTCGTCTTCGCTGATTTTGTCGCCATGTTCTTTCAAAGACTTTTCAATACTGAATATCGCTGTTTCAGCAGTATTTTTTGCTTCGGCCAGTTCGCGTTTCAGTTTGTCTGCTTCGGCATTTGCAGCGGCTTCGTCAACCATACGTTTGATTTCGTCTTCAGACAGACCGCCATCAGATTTAATTGAAATCGCCTGTTCTTTGCCTGTGCCTTTGTCTTTTGCAGATACATGAACAATCCCGTTCGCATCAATATCAAAAGAAACTTCGATTTGTGGCATACCACGTGGGGCAGGTGCGATACCTTCCAGATTAAACTGACCCAACAGTTTATTGTCTGCCGCCATATCACGTTCGCCTTGGAATACACGGATTGTAACAGCAGATTGATTATCTTCGGCTGTACTGAAAACCTGTGATTTCTTGGTTGGGATAGTTGTATTTCTGTCAATCAGACGTGTAAATACGCCGCCTAATGTTTCAATACCCAGTGACAATGGTGTAACGTCCAGCAACAAAACATCTTTTACATCGCCTTTTAATACGCCACCTTGGATTGCAGCACCCATACCGACAACTTCGTCTGGGTTAACGCCTTTGTGTGGTTCACGGCCAAAGAATTCTTTTACTGTTTCTGCAACCTTTGGCATACGTGTTTGCCCACCAACCAAGATGACTTCGTTAATCTGGGATTTATCCAAACCTGCATCTTTTAATGCCTTCTTGCAAGGTTCGATTGTGCGTTCAATCAAGTCCGCAACCAGTGATTCCAATTTTGCACGTGTCAATGTTGTGTTAAAGTGCTTTGGTCCTGTTGCATCAGCTGTCAAATAAGGCAGGTTAATATCTGTCGATGTCTTGGAAGACAGTTCGATTTTTGCCTTTTCTGCTGCTTCTTTCAAGCGTTGCAGTGCCAATTTATCATTGGACAAATCGATGCCTGACTGTGCTTTAAATTCTGCCATCAAGTGTTCCAAAATACGTGCATCAAAGTCCGAACCGCCCAACGTTGTATCGCCGTTTGTAGATTTTACTTCGAATACGCCGTCAACGATTTCCAAAATAGATACGTCAAATGTACCACCACCAAGGTCATACACAGCGATTGTGCCGTCTTTGCCTTTGTCTAAACCGTACGCCAACGCAGCAGCTGTTGGTTCATTAACAATACGCAAAACGTTCAATCCTGCAATGCGCCCCGCATCTTTGGTTGCCTGACGTTGTGAATCATTAAAGTATGCAGGTACTGTGATAACTGCATCTGTTACTGTTTCACCCAAGTAACTTTCTGCATCTTTCTTTAATTTCGCCAACACCATTGCAGAAATCTGTGAAGGGGCATATTTTTTGCCATCCATTTCAACCCATGCATCACCATTGTCGCCTGCAACGATTTTATATGGAACACGTGCAGCGATTTCTTTGACCGCAGGGCTATCAAAACGTAACCCCATCAAACGTTTGATTTCATAGATTGTATTTTCAGGATTTGTAACTGCCTGATTCTTTGCAGTAATACCGACCAGTTGCTCGCCGCTGTTTGTCAGTGCAACAACAGATGGTGTTGTGCGTTGACCTTCGGAATTTTCGATAATTTTTGGTTCCGTTCCGTCCATGAAAGCCATGGCAGAATTGGTTGTACCTAAATCAATACCTAATACTTTTCCCATATTTTTACTCCTTAAAATTTTCGCTTACCCACCATATAGTTATGCAAAAAATGTTTTCAAGGGGCAATAGACACATTTTCTTAAAAAAAACCGCCCAAAACGGACGGTTGATTTTAAGAACTGTCAAAAGACTATTTTTTAGAAGCAGCCATTGCAGCAGCCTTTGCTTTTTCGTCTTCTTCCATTGGCATTTTACCACCGATGATGGCAAATGCTAATTCTGCCTGGTGCAAGCCCAATTCGATACCTGCTGGCAATACCAAGTCAGAACCGTGAACCACGTCACCAATTGTCAAGTTTGCCAAATCAATAACGATTTTTTCTGGCATAACATCAACCAAGCCACGTAATGCAACCTTACGTACAGCAAAGTTCAATGTGCCGCCCAATTTTAATCCCTTGGATGTTTCAGCGTTGATAACTTCGACTGGAACAACAACGTTAACAGGCTTTTTAACATCAATACGTTTAAAGTCTGCATGGATTGGGGCATCAGATACTGGATGATATTGAATATCCATCAACATTGCATCTTCTGTACCTTGTGATGTTTTGATTTGGAATAATTTTGTCCGCAAACTTGGTGTTGTTAACAACATGCCAAATTCATGACCGTCCAATTCAATTGCGACAGGGGCTTTCTTTTCCCCATAGATAACTGCAGGGACGTTTTTGTTATTGCGGATGCTACGTGCGGCCCCCTTGCCAGTACGTTCGCGAATTTCTGCGTTAATATTAATTGCCATTTTTTATCCTTTTATAGCATTTTGTTTGTTAAATCACAGCCTCCAAGGGTGCTGTGCGGGGCATATTATTACCTAAAAACTTTGAAAAATCAAGAAGTTTTATCGCCATGTGGTTGGAATAGATTTATAATCAGATAATTTAGAACATTTATAAAATGCATTTCCTACCTGATTTTGTGTTGCGTTTGGCCAAATTTCATACAAATATTTCCCATTTATCCGCGGCGAATTGCCATATAATTTGTTGTCACCATAGAACATCTGTGTAAACATATCTGTCTGGGCTGCCCCTGTTAAGTCGCCAAAAACATTTTCATCAATCCCAGACAATTTCGTACATCCATAAAATGTCTGACTGAACATACCTGATGCCGGTGCGCCACTAATTCCTGCGAACAATCCGGCTGGCACATTTTGACGTAATTTTGAACATCTATAAAAAGTTCCAGCAGCAGACATCATAAACGAAAATGTATCAGAATCAGTAATCGTCAAATAAAACGGATAATTTTGCTGGACTACCTCGACTTCTTTTATCAATGTATCAAATGCCAGTTTGGTTGCAACGGTGTCAGCGGCATTTTCTGTGGCGTATGCACTGTTGCCATAATTATGTTCCAACAATTCATGAACATATCTCACACTAAGCATGTCCGGCAGACATATAAAACAGGCCCAATAAAAAAACTAATAATCTTTCTCATAGTACTTTTTATTCTGGGGATGGTAATGGTTGGGTAGGCACTTTGAATGAACCGGTTACAGTATATTCGCCAGCTAGCGTCTGTTTTGTATCCGCAGAAACACCAACGCGCGTTTCAATAGCTTCGTTTACATAATTGGTAGATGGAATAGCAGCCCAAACAGGCAATACAAAAAACGCCGTCAAAAAAGTGACGATAATATGCATTAGATTCTGGTCTTCCCTCGTTGTTTTAAGATATCCTACAAAAAAAGGACAAGCCAACGCAACTATATTTTTGCAAGAATCAAAAATCTGGCACGACCATATGTTTTATCCCGCAGGATTTGCCACTTTTGTTCATTTGGCGCAGAAAAGTTAGACGCTTCTTGTTCCCAGACAACGATTGTGCCTTTGCGAACGATTTTCCCCAGTCGTCTAACAAACGCCACGCCCAAATTAGCCAAGGGATATGGTGGGTCAACAAATATAACGTCTGATATTACGGCCCATCTTGGAATTGCAGCAATTGCATCCCCATGATATGTCTGCGCACGTCCACCAATGGACAGCATCGCCAAATTACTGCGCACTGTCTGTATAGATTTATACGCAACATCTGTAAATAAAACCTGTGCATGTGGATATCGTGACAGACATTCTATTCCCAATGATCCGCTGCCTGCAAACGCATCCCAAACATTAAATTGTGCATACGTATCTGTTATTATACCTTCCAGCATGTTAAATAATGCAATTCGTGCCATGTTTTGTGTTGGGCGTGCGTCTGCCGGCAGGTTTAATTTTCTGCCATGATAAATTCCAGAAATAATTTGCAATTTTGAATCCATACTGTAAAGTATAAACTATGAAATTTATGAATCAAGCCATTGTTTTAGCAAAACGTGCTTTTTTACACGATGATGTGCCAATCGGTGCAGTGATTGTTCGTGATGGCAAAGTTGTTGCGCGTGGTGAAAATCAAGTGCAATTACGCAAAAATCCAACATTACACGCAGAAATTGTTGCAATAAATCGTGCATGTAAAAAACTGGGGACTAAATTTTTAGATAACTGCGATATTTATATATCTTTGGAACCATGCGCCATGTGTGCCACAGCGATATCATTGGCCAGAATTAAAAATATTTACTTTGCAGCCACAGATGAAAAAGGCGGGGGCATAACATCAAACGCCCGTATTTATGAAACAGACAAACATCTGTGGAAGCCGAACGTTTATCAGACACATGAATACGCCGAACAATCCGCCCAATTATTAAGAGATTTTTTTGCAACACGCAGAAAAAAATAAAAACCGGTGATTACCGGTTTTATTTAAATCAAACTATGTCCTGTCATATCGGCTGGTTTTTCAATATTTAAAATTTTCAATATTGTTGGTGCGATATCTGCGAGGGTTCCATTGTGTACAGTGTTTATGTTGCCACCAACCACAATAAAGTTCACAGGATTTGTCGTATGCGCAGTCCATGGTGTATTTGTCTTTGAATCAACCATTTGTTCTGCGTTGCCATGGTCGGCTGTTATCAAAACAACCCCGCCCAAGTCCAAAACAGCCGGCACCAAACGTGCCAATTGTGCATCCAGTGTTTCCATTGCACATACTGTTGCATCGATATTGCCCGTATGCCCAACCATGTCACCGTTTGCATAATTCAAAATTATAACGTCATAATCGGCCAGTACTGGCAGTAATTTATCTGTAATTTCAACTGCTGACATTTCTGGTTTTAAATCAAATGTTGCGACATTTGGTGATGGAATTAAAATTTTATGTTCGCCATTAAAGTCTATATTCCGTTCTGCATCAAAAAAGTATGTAACGTGATTGTATTTTTCTGTTTCAGATATTCGTAATTGGCGCAAACCATTTTCTGCCAACACGTCCCCTAGTGTATTTTGTACGGATTCATCTGGTAACAGTGCAGGGCATGTTTCGTTTAAGCCTTCGCCGTATTGTGAAAAACACAATATTGTTGCATTTGTCTTTATTATTTGGCGCATAATCTGTCTGGCACGGTCACTGCGATAGTTGCCAAAAACAAAGCCGTCTTTATCTGTAATTGGCATGTCGCCTGCAATGACGATTGGTTTGATAAATTCGTCTGTTTCGCCATGTTCGTATGCGATATTTAATGCAGAATCAATATCAGGTGCAGTCATATCTGATTTTGCCAGTGCGATTGCATCAAATGCCAACTGTGTGCGTTCGTTGTTATTATTTCTATCCATGGCATAGTATCTGCCAGATAACGTGCCGAAAGCAACCTTGTTGTTTGCAATTTCAGATGATAATTGTTTCTTTATTAAATCGATATATTGTCTTGCGGATTGTGGCGGTGTATCGCGTCCATCTGCGATAAAGTGCAAAAACACACGCAGACCTGCATCTGCAATACGCTTTACAATAACAATTATATCATTTATATCAGAATGTACACGACCGTCAGACATTAAGCCAGCAACATGAACAACCCCGCCAGATTGTTTGATGTGATGGATGAAATCGCTTAATGGTAAATTTGTTTCCCAGTTTTCCAGTTGAAACCGGCGTAAAAACTGATTTACTATACGACCAGAACCGATTGTGATATGGCCAACCTCGGAATTTCCCATAACGCCATCTGGCAACCCCACAGCAGTACCGCTGGCCAGTAATTGTGAATGTGGATATGTGTCTAATAAACTATCAAAAAAAGGCATCTTTGCAGTTGCTACCGCATTGTTTTTTGAATCTGTGTTTATTCCAACGCCGTCCATAATACACAACACAACAGGTTTTGTCATATAATAATCCTTTCCTTTGTCGCATTACAGGGTACCACAACTGTTTTTTAATTGCAAAAATAAAAGAAAATATGTACTCTGAACAGTGCAATAAATAAATTAAAGGACGGAAAGTATGAGCAGAAGACCATTTGTAACCACTGCCACAGACGAACATATTGCACAACGTATGCAATTGCGCCGTATGATGATGGGACTGTCGCAGAAAGATTTGGCCCAGTTATGTGGCGTAACGTTTCAGCAAATACAAAAATATGAATCCGCAGGGAATCGTATTTCTGCATCTCGTTTATTTGATTTAAGTGTTGCGTTACAAACACCAATTGAATTTTTCTTTCACGGTCTGCCGGGGCATATTGAACGTGAACAGCGTAATGGCAAGTTGCCCAAGAATTACGTCAGTGATCAATCAGCAGATGATCCATTAAGCAAAAACGAATCGTTACGATTGATAAATTTGTACTGGAAATTGCCCAGCGATAAACAACGCAGTATAGTAATGAACTTGTTACAAGTATTAAATGGACAGGAATAAAATAAAAATCCCAGCAATCTGGGATTTTTTTTAATACAGTGGTGGGGATAGTGGGACTCGAACCCACACGGTCGCAATGACCAAAGGATTTTAAGTCCTCAGCGTCTACCATTCCGCCATATCCCCGA
>JAGBCZ010000004.1 GCA_017937735.1 Alphaproteobacteria bacterium
AGATATGGCGAAACAACGGACGGACAGACAAATAGCGATGTAGAAGCAGCTATTAATAATGTTGTAGACGCAGTGCAGAATGCGGTTTGGATGAACGAACAATTAACTGAAAAAAGGAAAGAGATAGAGAATTTGCGAGATTTGGACATATAAAATTGCATAAATAACAATAGGAACTGACACCATTAGGCAATATTGGACGCTAACTATTGTTACGAGCAAGAAATAATACAAAAGGCACTGACAATACATGCAGTGCTTTTTTATTATTTTTTTGACGCAGGACAGCGATAAAAAAACTCCTTAGAAACAACAAGATAGCGTCTTAATATATAGGTATAGGAGTAAAAAAATGAATATAAATATTATATTAAAGAACAAATTAATGTTTGATTTGGCTAAATGCCCCCACACACTTGTTGTTTGCAAAAATAAAACACGAGAAACAACAGTAAAATATATTGTAGGCGAACTGTTAAAACAAAATATTACTTGTATAGAAACAGATAGCATAGCAGAAATTGAAGAAGAGCTGGAAGATAGATACAGACTGTTTATTGAAACGGAAACAAGCAGTATTGAAGAATATAACGCAAAACACGAAGATAAATTAGACTATTGGGTAATTATTATAAAGGATATTAGCTCGTACGATGCATTAAAAGAAATACTTATGAAAGGACGTGCAGCAGGCATTCATGTAATGCTGTTTGTAAAGAACTTTAGCGGTATAAAGAAAGATAAAGAGCTGATACATATGTTTCCTGTAAGATTAATATATAGAAATTCACACAAACGCGAAACTGTTATTGTTATTAGCGAAATTGGCAAAGGGGCTAAAATATTAAAATTAGACGACGATAACAAGACAAACAGTGAAGTAATATGACGCACAGCTTTAACGACAGCTAGGCAATAAAAAAACGCTGTTTATACAGCGTTAAATAACATAGAGCTGGTATACATATTTTCAAAATCTATATGACGCTTATGTAATGGATATTCTTTAACAATATAATTAAACACATCATAGTTAAATACAGTACGTGTAAGCAAGTGATTGTGTACAGGTGTATAATTATTGTTTTTTTGAAATGACTCGCTGTATGTATCGTAAGTAAGATATAGGTATGGACAATGTAGTAAAGTCTTTTCGATTGCTGTATTAAAGTCGCTTGTTGTTTGTTGCATAAGGTTAAATACAGAATGTACATGTAAGATATTGGTTTTGCCATGCTCTATAATAGTAATAGAAGGCAACGGATGCTTAAACCAGTTACGTCCTTGAAAATGTGTTAATATACGTGAATATATTTTTCTGGTTTTTTGCTTGGCTTCTTCTATACTTTTTTGCTGTTGATTGAAGCGCAATGTGCAAAAAACAAGATTGTCAGACAAATGCATAGATAATGCTTGCTTGATAAAATGTATAACAGCTGATTGATGTAATTGTTTTACATTCATAATAAACTCCTTTGTATATAAAAATAATTTGATTTAGGGTATAGCTCTCACATAGGAAAAAGCGAAGTCTTTCCTTTGTGTCGGGCGCAAATCCCATAAATTTATGTCAGCACCCGATTTGCTAAAATAAATTTTATGGGTGATATATAATATATTTATCGCAAAAACTAAATTTTGTGAACCAAAGTGAAAAATTTTTTTTCGTAAAAATTGCAGTAGTGGACGAAAAAGGGACAAAAAAGGGAAATAAAATTAGCAATAAAATTGACGCAAACGAACAAAACAAACAAAAAACCCGCTGATTTCAGCGGGTTATCCTGGTGGGGACACAGGGACTCGAACCCTGGACCCAATGATTAAAAGTCATTTGCTCTACCAACTGAGCTATGTCCCCAAAACCGGACCCGGAAAGGGAAAACTTACGTTCTATTTCCGTGGTTCGGGGCAAATTTTGACATATTTAAAAATAAAAATCAAGAAAAAATACTACTTTTTTTCATTTTTTTGTTTTTTGTTACCTTGGGGGATATCTGATGGGGCTGATAGATGTGTACTGATGTTTAATGCGGCAACGCTATCCGAATCCAACCAATCAAGAATTTTAGACGTTATCGTTTCCATATATTTAGCAGAAATTTTACTGTTTTTATGAAATTTATTCTCGTTAATAAAGTGCGTCATGGCACGGGCAAGCGATGATAAAATTTGGACTTGTTCAGATGTCAAAACATTTGTCTGGCTGTTACGGTACAACAACGTATCTAAATCGTTATGATATTCGTGCATTTTTTCAATGCTGGCGTTAGATATTTTCAATCTGCGTGATATATCGGATGCACGCCAAGACAACATACGATTTATATTTTCAGTGCTGGGCTTGATCCGCACGCCCAGCATTTCACGCAATAACAAAATAAGGCTTATCATCAAGACATTTAATTTATCACTAACACTGTTTGCCATGTGCTGTTTCATCTGCATATTTATGCGACTGTTCGTGTAATCGTACAGCAAAAACACCAGCGGTATAGACAACAACGATGCAGAAACATTGATAACTAAATCCCGAATATTATCGTTTGGTGCATTATCTATGGCGCCTGTGTACAAAATAATACCGCCTGCAATCGACATTAGATACGGCAAAGACTTTAAAAAAACATTACGAAAATTGATTTTCATGCACATATATTAGCGTATTTTTGCGGCAATAAGTACAGGAACAATAACCTAGCCCACATTATCAACATCAGGCAACGCACATTTACGGCGCACAAAGGCAAGTGCCCATACGCATATCATCAACATTATCACACCCAGTATAAAAATACTGAATGCCCAACTGCCAAACTTTGCGCCCAGACCGATAATGCCGCAAACCGCCATATACACGACATACATCAACGTTGTATAAAGCGACAAAACCACAGAACGATGACCCAACGGTATCATATTTTGAAACCTGGAATACATCAGTGTATAAATACCATAGAACAACATATACGCCACCCCCATCATCCATAATGCGCCAGGGGTATACGCAAAAGAAAACCCAACATACAATACACCAACCACACCAATTAAAACATACAAGAACAAATCAGAAATCTTGGAAAACAGATACGCAAAGCGTTGACCCAATGTTGCGCACGCCAACAAAAAGAACGACAACAGCCCAACATATTCTGTCGGTATCCCAAGTTGCAATCCCAGCGGACTTAAAAAATCATCCAGAAAAGGCACATTTACCGCCAACAAAGTCAACAGCATAATTGACATCAAACACGGTGTTTTCATACAAATCTGCCATCCTGTACGGAACAGTTTCGTAAAGTGTACTTTTTTGGCACGCATATTTTGTGGTGGCGTGTACTTGATCGCTAGCAAACATACAATTGATATTACAATCGCAGCAACAGATGCCCACGTAACCCAATCATATCCCAAAAACATTAACAGCGACCCAAACGCAGATAATGCAACACCAATTGATTCATATGTCGATTTGCGCCCCAGTATCCGTGTATAATCATCACCCATACCATTTGCATACACAGAATCATATAACAGGCCTTCGAATGCAACGCTGCGAAACCCTGCCTGCAACCCCCACAAGACCATCCCCACAACAAACCCCAGATATGACGGCCAAACCAACCACAATAATATTGCAACCATTTTTAAGAACTGGCCCAGAATCATAGAATAACGTTGGCCAACACGATTTGTAATAAAAGTTATAGGCATCTGTCCCAATATTGTTGCCAAAGACGATACGATAAACATACTTGATAACTGCAAGTCTGACACACCGTTTTCCAGCATAAAGATTGAATACACAGGTGTCAGCAATAAAAACTTGTTAAAAAACGCAAAACCGTACAAAGAAATCAATAAACGTTTCAAAGTTTTCCCCTTTGGGTCAGATTATACATATTTTTCTGCAAAAAAGTACAGGAAATATTGATTTTTTCGCATTTTTACACTATAATAACAAGGACAAGGCAAAAGGCATATACAGTATGGCATTTGAAACAAAAAATTTTATTATCGATTTAGTCAAGCAGTTAAACCTGAACAATATGGATGATGCCACGCGTGCCAGACTGACGGACTTACAAAAAAAAGGTGTTGCGACCAAAGATCAAAAATCATGGGAACCAGGTAAAGAGCCACCTAAAATAGACGAAATCGATACAAGTGTTACCCCACCTGTATATAAATATAACGGCAATCCCGCCCCTGGGGGCCCCGCACCAACGACAAACGACCTGGAAGAACTATACCTGAAACTGGTTGTTATTTTACGCGATTTAGCAGCAGATTCTGAATTAAGCGCATCAGATCCCGTAAAATCATTTTTAGCAGATTTTTATGGTATTGGCAAAGCAGTTGAACCATATACGGCCGCACCAATACCCATTGCTGAAGCTAACGCCATCGGTGCTTATATTGCTGCAAATAAGGTATTATTGGCTGCAGGCTTGGGAATTTCCGAAAGTGATTTGGATGCATTAGCCGGCACTTTAACACCCGCCGCACCGACATACGCCACCAATGCAAAATCGTTAAAAACATTGGATAAATTTCTGGTTGGACTATATAACTGGAACGATAATGGCGGCACACGCCCAATACCAGGCGCATTACCAGCATGCTTGGAAACGGGGGGGGCCATAGATTATGGCAAATTATTTGCTATTCGAAATACGATTAACACACCTGTTGCACCAACCCCAGCTCAAAAATCACAACTGAACAGCAACATAAATAAGCTGTTCGGCAAATTAGTATCTAATGAAAAACTATTTGAAAAGGTATCCAGCAAAGATGAAGACGGTAAAGTATCCAGTTGGGTATCCAAGGGCATAGAAAAATCAAACTACAAATCTGGCGACAATGCACTGACCCCAAAATATACAGATCGCAGTGATATGTGGGATGCTGCCAAAGAAAAAATCAAAGATTTATATGTTGATACACTGGGCAAGCTGGAACAAAAACATAAACGGCACATATACACAACAAATGCCAGATATATTGTTGCTGGGTTAATCGGCAAAGGCGTCAAACCAACAGATGGAACCATTAAAATTTTAGATACACTAGATGCAATAAATGGCGGTTTACCGAACCCTGTACAAAAACAAGTAAAGTGGATTAAAGATACTTTGTCCAAAATGAAGAGCACTAAATTCTTTAACGAAGCATTG
This sequence comes from Alphaproteobacteria bacterium, assembly GCA_017937735.1. Next base: position 5,178 of record JAGBCZ010000004.1, read on the forward strand.
CGTGATGGCGATCAAATGCGCCAGCTGGTTCAAGAAATTATCAAAGCGGCTGTACACGAAGACCCACCCAAAGCAGAAGAAGCCAAGGTTGCGTTAGAGATGTTGGCTGTTATGCGTTATACGTTGACAACATCTTCTGTACGCGACCAATTACGTAAAACAGAATTTAAATTGTTATCCGATGGCAATTTGTCTTTTAACAAGAATAATAAATTTATGCAATCATTGACCAGTGCACTGGATAAGACAATACGATTTGGGATGATGACAGCATTTGAAGTTGGGAATTTTGCAAAAAATTCAATCAAACAACAGGGCTTAAAATTTGGCAGTGGCACACAAAATCTGGATGAACGAACAACAAACAGCTCAGATTATGCAGATCCAGATAAACAGCAATTAATGGAACAATTATTTGCATTTTGGGATTTTGTAAATTCGTCTGCAAATACAAAAGATTATAATATCTTTAGAAGACATTCCAGCGCACAAAAAGAATCAGACAAACCAAACGCTGGGGATGTAAATGTTAATTTAACATCAGGCCCAGTGATGTTGCATCATGACACAAATCAACAGCGTCAATTCTTGGAATTTATGCAGAATAACAATATTGGACGTGCCGCTTGATTTTTTGTGCGATTTGTGGTATAATATAAGCATGCGTCACTGAATATCAGTGGCGTTTGTTTTTACCCCTGCCCCATTGTTGGTGACAGGGATTTTTTTTAGCTAAATTAAACCAAAAAGGATTTTATATGACACGTGTTTTACAAATCAGACGTGGCACATCCGCAGAACATGAAAATTTTGTCGGCATGCCAGGTGAAATAACAATGGATACAGATAATAAAACAATTCGACTGCACGATGGCGAAACATTGGGCGGGACAGTTATCGGTGGAAATTCCGGCCAAAACACATCAGGATTTGACATCGCAACCGTACCACAAGAATTCTGGGAAGAAACAGTCGCACGATATACCCCTGCACCGTTCACGGTTATCGAAACACCACCTGTCAGTTTCAGAAATAATTCATCAGGGCTGGATTACTTAATTGGTGGCGATGATATGCCTAAATTTATCCATGCTGTATTGGTATGCCAAAATGACGAAGCCGGATATACCAGCGGGGATGAAGTATGGTGCTGGGGCATCGGAGAACGTGCAAACCCAAGCCCAACACCCGTATCCAGCGCAGCAGGTCAGCGCATCAGACTGATGATAGATTCTGGCGTATTTTGGGTCAATCACAAGGTAACGTGTGTAAAAACAAATATAAATGATGCAAATTGGTGTATTTTATACCGAGTTTACTATTGAAAATAAAAAATACCTTTGCTATGCTGGTGGGCGAAGAAAAAAGGATTTCACATGTACGTACTTGCATTAAATTGTGGTTCTTCGTCCCTGAAATATCAGGTTTTTGACGCAGAAACAAAAACTGCTGTTGTTGGCGGTAACGTTGAAAAAATCGGATTGGCTGATTCTTTTCTGACACAGAAATACCCAGACGGCACAAAACAAAAGAAAACTGTTTCCATGCAGAATCATGACGAGGCGTTAAATAACGTTCTGATGATGTTGCGTGAAGCGTCAATCGACTTGAACGAAATCAAGGGCGTTGGTCATCGTGTTGTTATGGGGGGCGATAAGTTTGCATCTTCTGTTGAAATCACAGACGAAGTTATTAAAGCAATTGATAAATTGTCACCATTGGCACCACTGCATAACCCACCTGCACTGCGTGGTATTATGACTGCACAACAGTTGTTGCCAAATGCAACACAGGTTGCAGTGTTTGATACAGCGTTCCATCAGACAATGCCAGATTATGCGTATCGCTATGCGGTACCAATGGCATGGTACACAGAATTAGGCGTTCGCCGCTATGGTTTCCATGGAACCAGCCATCTGTACGTTTCAAAACGTGCGGCAAAAATGCTGGGTAAAGATGCCAAAGATTGTAACTTTATCACAATGCACATCGGTTCTGGGGCATCTGCCACTGCAATCCGTAACGGTGTTTCTGTTGATACATCTTTGGGTATGACACCACTGTCTGGATTAACAATGGGAACACGTCCAGGCGACTTGGACCCAGGCGTTGTTTTGTATGTTATGGAACAATTACAACTGACACCTGCACAGATGCAAACACATTTAAGCAAAGATTCAGGGCTGAAAGGTATCACAGAATGTTTCGCTGATCGCCGTGATGTAGAAGAAAATAAATCTACAAACGATTTGTGCCGTCTGGCCATTGATACAGAAGTACACAATGTAAAGAAATATATCGGTGCGTACATGGCAGAACTGGGTCATGTTGATGCAATTATCTTTACCGCAGGCGTTGGTGAAAATGATGAATACCTGCGTGAAAAGTTCTGTACAGGTTTAGAAGAACTGGGCATAAAACTGGATGTGGAAAAAAATGCAAAATCATTGGCACGATTGGGTGTTGATGAAACGGAAATCAGTACACCAGACAGCAAAGTCAAAGTATTTATGATTCCAACAAATGAAGAATTGGTTATCGTTGAAGATACATTGGCTATTATGAACGGTACATATAATCCAAACCATCTGGAAATGGATTATAGTTTTGCAAAATAAAAAATCCCCCGAACGGGGGATTTTCTTTTATAATAAAAACCCCACAAATGTGGGGCTTTTTATTAACAACCGCCAGTCATATTGCCAACGATTTTTGAAATAGAAATATCTTTGTGTAACAAGAAATCATATTCACAATTACCTGATTTATATGAACCTGTGCATGCAGCCAATGTTAATACTGCAAACAATGCCAACATAATTTTTTTCATGTTTTCTCCTTTTGGGTTAGTCAACGCTATGAATTATACAGGAAACTATTCTTGCTTGCAATATTTATATCGCATTTTTTATCCAATGAACATGGCGCCCACAAACAAATATAACATCAAAGCGCGCATTACCTGTCCAGTGATGACGTGCAATATATGTTTCTGCGGCACGGCGTAACCGTACAGCCTGACGCGGTGTAATCGCATCCCATGCATTTTGAATATTAGGACGATTTTTAACCTCTATAAAAATCAGGGTATTTTTATGTCGGGCGATAATATCTATCTCGGCACGATTGGTGTTACGACCTGTGATATAACGAGAGCAAACAATTCGGCAACCATGCAATCGCAGGTACATACGGGCAATAAATTCTGCAAACAGCCCCTTGGTATATGACGTATCAGAACGCATACGGTTTTGCCTTAAAGTTTTCACGTGCATCTTGAATATTTTTTGCGTGGTCTGATGCGTTGCGCCCATTATCAACCAAATCCAATGCACCGTAATATGCGGTCATCATCGGATCATACGAATTCGAACTGGAAATCCATTTATCTGACCCAGAATTAGGCGCACCGTATTTATCCAACACATTTTGCCAAAATGCCAATATCTTGTTTTCACGCTGGCGGGCAAATTTTTCTGCATCGCCTTCTTGTTCGTTAACGTCATTATTATAGACAACACGCCATACACGATTGTCTGTGGCGTTACTGGTAAAGTACACAACAACTGTTTCGCCCGTATTTTCACGAACCAAATGCAATTCAGATGCATACAGCAACCCACGATTACGTGCCAAACTGTTTATACATTTTTCCAATTCTGCCGGTATTACAGTCCCCTGATTTCTGCATTCATAATCCAGATTATACTTCCAATCTTTGTGTATTGTGTAAATTATGCTGTTTTTCTTTCTGGGGGCATACAGACCACGATTGTCAAAGAACAACGTCTGAACGTCATCAAACGACATCCCCAACATAATCCCGGCAATATCAAACGATGATACATTGGCCACATCTGAATCTATGTTTAATTCAACACCATCCATTGTGATATCAGCATCAGTACTGTCAACGATTGCATAATCTTCCATGTCAAATGCACTGGCCATTACAATGGCTGGCATAAAAAACGTAAAAATACAGCCGGTAAAGATAAAAAATTTACGCATCATTTTTTTACCTATGTTTATTCGCCATACGAACTGACCGTCCAAACACCAAATCTGAATGCAATCGCAGGATCCGCCCCATTTTCCAGCAGTTCTTCGATTGATTGTTTATTCAACTTTTCCCGCATGCCTGGCACATAAAACAGGTGCAGATATAGTTGCCCTGGTGTAACTGTTGGCAATTCGGTCAAATCGTTCGGTTTATTCCATGTTATTAAATTATATTCAACAATCCAATAGTTTTTTTCATGTTCTGCCTTAACTACATTGGTTAATTGTACCAAACGCAATTTTCCTTCTTCGGCCATTTTTTTAATCGTTGGCGCCATGTCAGTCTGCCATGTTTTAAACGCATCTGCGCTGGACATGTCGTGAAACGATGTTTTGCCATTTATACGGGCCTCGACATTTTGCATATCTGGAACAACATAGAAATATTCTGTAATATATCGACTGATTAACATCTTGCGCACGTCATCTGCCGTAAAATCAGATGGCGATGCAACATCTGGCCGATGTTCAAAACTGTCATCTGGTTTGAAAAAGAACGTATCAACAGTTGCTTTCTTGCCGGTATCATATATTGCACCAGACAAAAACAACGCTGCGCACATTATCAGCATCAATAGCAATCCAGATAAAAACATAACAAACTTTTTCATCAGTTTATCCTGTACGCATTAAATTTTTCAACATAGTAACCCAACGTTTGTGGATATAATTCTGTGTTTTGTAACACGCTGGCATACGCCAATATTTTTATCGGCCCAAACAGATTGGAATTAATTGTCGCATGAATTTGCCACGTTCCGCCTGCAGATGTAATTTCACTAATTGGGGTCAATTCAACAGACCTGGTATCTAATGCCCACATTTCACCATTGGCAAACATTTTTTGATATTGCGGAACAATGTTTTTTTCAAAATTTTTATGTTCTTCGTCACCCGACAGACAGTACAAGGCACACATTTCAGAACCACGTCCAACCTTGTCCGGAGTACATGCAACCGCACGATTACAGCCCAACCATATATTCGCATTAAATGCTGCATCATCTGTAACAAAAAAATGATATTCCAAGAACTTGCCAATAACAGATTCTTGTAATGTTTGTACTGTTGTCATCTGTTTAACGTCTGTATGCTGATGTCCAACAATTTCCCATTGACCTGTTATTTCATTTATCGACACCAAAAAAGGATGTACATGTACAGACTTTTGAACCCATAACAGCAGTCCACACGCAAACAGAATTAACAAGAATACCACCATTACAGCAATAGACACAGCGCGCGAAGCAGAAATCTGCTTGCCCGCTGGGAATGTAGGCGTATCAAAATCGTCTGGATACTTCAAAAAATCCCCCCATATATATCAGGATTATGCCTGATATACCATAATGCATGCGCATGGACTAAGTTTTAATTCATTATTATCGAAACCAATTCCAACCGGTTCACGATCATAAACCTGACCACAGCCTGTCAAACATAATGCTACGAAAAAGCCCAGTATAATTTTTTTCATTTGTTGCTCCTTCCCTTTTATCTGATTATAAGAAAATTCTATATCAACCGTCAAGACTAAAACTGTGTTTCAAACGACAGCAAGAATCTTTGTTCACGGTCATATTCTGTCATCTTTAATGGCCAACCCCATGAAAAGTTCATTGGCCCCATCGGTGTATTCCAGTAAATACCAACACCAACAGATGTTCTGATTGTGTCATCGATATAGTTTTCACGTGTTGTACCGTAATACGTAAATGTATATTCATCACGTGGTGGTTTGCCCAGTACACCATAGTCTGCAAATACAAAACCCTTTATCTGATATTCATCTGGGATAAATACAGGGAAATTCAACTGGGTTGAACCGTTGACTTTCCATAATCCGCCCAATGCGTACGTTTGAAACGCCCAGTTACGAGAACCAACACCTGCAACGTCAAAACCACGCAAACTTTCACCGCCCAAGAAATAGCGATATACACGTGATATATAGTCACCATCCAGTGGCTGTAAATAACCAAAGTTTAACGATGAACGCAGTTGCCATCTATCGCCCCAGAAATTTACCATACCGATAATATCACCGCTGTATCGCATGTAACTTTCTGTGCCACCAAATCCAGTATATGCCAACCCCAGATTTGCAACAACACCTGTGTGTGTATTTTGTTCAAAATTTGTGTCTAAATTATGATATCTGAAATTCGTAGATAACGTATATAAGTTTGCGTTTTGCCATCCGCCTGTTGCCTGCAAGTCATAGTTCTGGTCAAATGATGCAGACAGACGAACATTTTGTGTCCAATGATCTGTCAGTCGCCATCCCATGCGCCCCGCCACAGTCAAAGAATCACGGTCATAACCAAAACTGCCCAATGATGAATAATCATACATTGTATATGAAACATCAAAACCACCAGACAGTGGACGCCCAAACAAATACGGTTCTGTAAAACTGAACAATGCCTGTTTTTGATATTCTGCAATCGAACCACGAATTTGTACAACCTGACCACGTCCCATAAAGTTATTTTCTGTGATGCCAGCATCAACCATAAATCCGTTAATGTTTGACCACCCAAAACCACCAGACAATTCACCAGTTGGCTGTTCTTCGACCTTGATATCTAAATTCATCATGTTAGATTCGGCAACACGTGTCGGTACCATCTGAACATCTTTGAAGTATCTGGTGCGCATCAGTTTTTGACGTCCTTCTTCGATTGTTTGTAACGAGAACGGATCACCAGAACGCATCGGTATTAATTGTTCAATAACAGTATCAAATGTTCGAACATTTCCCAAAATGTTAATCGTGTTCAGATAAATACGATTTGTTTTTTGAATTTTAAATGTTAAATCAATTGTCTTGTCTGTATCGTTTTTTGTTGGCACAGGTTCAACATTTATAAATGCGTAACCATATTCTGCAACCGCACTGCGCAATGCAGACATTGTTTCTTCGACCATGTCAATATTGTACGTATCGCCAGACTTCATTACAATAACGTCTGTTAATACGTCTGTTGGCACATCATCAAACGGATTATCAACAGATAATTTGCCAAAGTCATACTTGTCACCTTCGTCAACAGTAAATACAACCGAATAATATTCCCTGTCTGGTGTGAATTTACCATTGATGTTTTTTACGTTAAAATCGACATAACCATTTTGCAAGTAAAACTGACGCAGCATTTGACCGTCATATTGAATTCTGTCTTCGTCAAATGTGTCAAACTGTGTCATAAAGCGCCACCATGCATGTTCACGTGACAAAATTTCATCACGTAGCGTGCGGTCATTAAATTTTTTATTGCCTTCGAATTTAATATCAGAAATCCATGTTGGGTGTCCTTCGGTAACCTCATAAACAACATTGACACGATTATCTTTTAAATCAATTCGTTGTGGTTCAATTTTCGTCCCGAAAAATCCCTTGCGTTGATATAGTGTTAACAAACGCTGAACATCTGCGCCAATAACAGTTTCGTCATACGATGTGCGTTCTTTGGTTTTTATTTCCTTTTTTAAATCATCTGTGGAAATTTCACTGTTTCCTTCGACAGTAACCATATTAACAGTTGGTGATTCTGTAACATTGATTTTCAGTGTATTCCCAGACATATTCACACTGATACGAGAAAAATATCCACTCTGTTCTAATTTTTTTGCAATCTCATTACTGCGTGCATCGCCGACATTATCCCCAATCTTAACATCCGCCAGAATACGAATTGATTCTGCATCCATACGCTGGTTGCCGTTCACATCAATACGTGAAACAGTCGCACCAAACACAGGCAACGTCATCAGTGCTGATAAAATTGTAAATATAGAAACGTTTTTCATTGTTGTCTTTGTCTTTTTAATTTTTCAATTTCAAATTTAAAATTCAATTTGTCTTGATATTGTTCGTACAACTGGTTGCGATTTGTGTTTTCATCGACCAACATCATTACATCATTTATCTCTAATAAAACTGGTGTATATTCATGCTGTGAAATGTGACACGCCCGGGTCAGTGTATGCATAATAGAATCCCCAGGAACACCATTTACAAATTTCATAATCAATATCCTTTTTTTATTACCCAAATACACGTGCCAAGTCGTTCCACATCGTCAGCACAAACAAACCCAATATAAACAACCACCCAATCATGATTGCGATTTCCATGCCACGGCCCTGTAATTTACGGCGCGTGATACCTTCGATAATCAATATCAGCAAATATCCACCGTCCAAAACAGGCAACGGCAACAAATTCAATACCCCCAAGTTCACAGATAACAACGCAATCAAATTAAGCAATGTAAAGAATCCTGCCGCCATCGCTGCGCCTGAATACTGTGCAATTGTGATAAACGATCCCAATTGTTTTGACGAACGTTCACCTGTGATAATCTGTTTTAATACCACAACCAATGTTTTTGATTCATAGTATGTTTTACGTGCGCCACTGTACATTGCACGAAATATTCCTTGGCGTTGTGGGTCGGCACGCCTGCTGCCATCTGCAATCATGCCCCATGTTTCAGATGGTGCCAATTTAATATTTACCAGTTTTTCACCACGGATAATAACAACATTTGCATCACGGTTGGCGGCCAGTTCTTTGGCCAAAATTAAATCGCCCCAATTTGATATTTTTTCATCATCAATTCTGACGATTGTGTCGCCTGCCCTAACACCTGCGTTAAACGCAACAGATTCTTGGATAACCTGACCAATGACGGGCAATTGCGAATTTCCAACCAAACGTGGTTGAAACATAAACAGTGATGTATATATTACCCACGCCAAGATAAAATTCATAAATACCCCAGCGCCAATAATTATAAACTGTTTCCATGCAGGAACAGACAGGTAATGTCCCTGTTTTTTTTCATCGGGCAATTCTATAAATTTTTTGCGATTGAACATGTCTTCTTGACCATAGACAGATACATATCCACCCAATGGCAGACATGCAATTTTCCACAGTGTGCCACGTTTATCGTGCCACTTTACAATCGCAGGGCCAAAACCAATCGAAAAAGTATCAACACGAACACCCGCCCAGCGAGCCGCCAAGAAATGCCCCAGTTCATGCACAAATACAACAATTCCCAGAACAATCAATAGTGCAATAACAGCCAACAAAATATTCATGTGTACTTTTCCTTTACCTTTAAAACAGAATTACAACATAACCAACCATACAATTGGTAATGCATAAATCCAACCATCAAATCTGTCCAGAATACCACCATGACCAGGCAAAATCGTACCAAAGTCTTTGATGCCCAGTTTGCGTTTAATGTAACTGGCAGTTAAATCACCATATTGTGACATTAACGAAACACTGATACCAATCCACATTAACTGGGGCATAAATGTATCTGCGCCCAACAGGCCATATAAAACGCCTGCAAATGTTCCACATAAAATCCCAGCAATCTGACCAGCCCATGTTTTGCCGGCAGATAACCTTTCCCACATTTTGTCACCGCCAATCAATCGACCAAAGAACCATGCACCGATATCAGCACTGCAAATAATCATTAACAGCAACAGTATAATCCATGGGCGCCCACCAACAGCGTTAATCGCAGGCAACATTGCACACAGCAATACTAAAAATGCAAAAAATGTCAGCCAACTTTGACGCAAGATTTTTGTGTCTGCCTTGCGCAGGCATACTGCATATTCGATAATCATTGCCAATACGATAACAATTCCTAAATATTTCACCGCAGGAATTCCAAAGTATTGTAATGTTGCGATTCCACATGCAATCAATGCCATCACAGCAGATGCAATAATACGTTGTTTTGTGTTTGACATAATGTTTCCTTCCTTTGTCTATATTATTTCTTTTTACCGGTATAGTTTGCTTTCTTGCCACCACCAAATCTGCGGTTACGTTTTGCAAATTCGTCCAGTGTGAATTGCCACAGTTTTTCACTTTTTACCAATTCTGGCCAGTGTTCTGGGATAAACAGTAATTCTGCATACGCCAGTTTCCACAACAAAAAGTTAGATATACGATTTTCGTTACTGGTGCGCACCATCAAATCAATCGGTAACAGGTCACCTGTATTTAAGTATGTTTCAAATGTTTCTTGTGTCACAGGTTCGCCATTTTCAATCGCAGCATTTACAGCATTAACGATTTCTTGTTGTCCGCCATAATTCAACGCAAACACAACAGTTCCGCCAGTGTTTTCAGCAGATTGTTCTTCTAGTTTATCGCACATATTCGCCAGTTTTTTTGGCAATCTATCACGAGAACCGATAACACGATAACGCAAATTCTTTTCCAGTGCGTTTTTCAAATTCTTTTTCATTTCTGTATAGAACAAATCCATCAAGAAATTTACTTCATCTGTTGAACGTGTCCAGTTTTCTGTTGAAAACACATAAAATGTAATCGTTGTAACACCACGTTTTATGTACCAATCAACCAAATTTTCAAAGTTCGCAATACCTGCCTGATGCCCCATCAGCGGTGGCAAACCACGTTGTTCTGCCCATCTGCGATTTCCATCGCAAATAAATGCGATATGCTGTGGCACCGTGGCAGTATTTTCAGCAACTTGTTTCTTTTTGAATAATTTAAACATGTGTATTCCCTGAATTTCGATTAGACGGCCATAATATCTGCTTCTTTTTCACGTGCCATTGCATCTACTTCTGTGCCACGTTTATCAAATACCTTTTGCAAGTCATCTTCAAATTTACGCTGATCGTCTTCGGAAATTTCTTTGTCTGTAACAGCACGTTTGATTTTGCCCATTGCATCCTGACGGATGTTACGCATTGAAATCTTGGCTTCTTCGGCGTATTTACCGGCAACCTTGGTCAATTCACGGCGTCTTTCTTCGGTCAATGGTGGCATATTCAGACGAATAACACCGCCCGCAGTCATTGGGTTTAATCCCAATCCAGAATCACGAATCGCCTTTTCAACCGCAGGTGCATTTGTAATATCCCAAACAGTTACAGATAATGTCTGATTATCAGGTGTCGATACCGTTGCAACCTGATTGATTGGCATTTCAGAACCGTAAACAGGCACACGTACCGCATCCAATAAATGTACAGATGCACGACCAGTACGCAGACCAGCGTATTCGCCCTTTAAAACTTCCAGTGTTTGGGCGGTTTTTTGTTCAACTTCTGATTTTAATAATTGATAATCCATATATATCTCCTTAAGGTATGTAGAAAGATTAGCAAATATATTTGACATTTGGCAAGGATAAATATGTGATTAAATTTCTTTGGGAAAAGATTCAAAAATATGATACAATACAACCAAAAATAAGGGAGAATTTTATGCCAGAAAAAAAAGATACACTGGTTGTAACATTAGAAGAAATGGTTGCCGCACTGTTTTCAGATGCAATTGAATATAAAGATCATGATTTTATGATAGACAACTATTTTTTCCCAAAACTTGCCAGTGGCAAAATTCGTAACCAAACATTTGATGCAAGAGCAGAGGCAGAATTTTCTAGCCGTTGTAGAACTATGAAATCTAAACGTGATTCAGAACAAAATCCAGAAAAACGTAAAGTTTGGGATTTGTTTTGTAAAATTACAGATATGTTTGATTATGTTATAAAAAATCCGTACGAACAAAAAAGCATTGATTTTATGAACGCTTTTAAAATGGTGGCCATTGCGTCTTATACAAAAGGGGGCGGCAATGTGCGTTATATTGAAGATAACATAATCGATACTGATATAAAAAATTATATGATGCTGTTGATGGGCAAGGTTGATAAATTTGACAATGAAGAATTGAAATATATGTTCTATAAGTCTTTTGACGTTGAAGGTAAAGGCGTCAAGGAAGAAGTTAAAAACGCCGCACTGATAAGACGCTCTAACAGTCCGTTGGCAACTGTGGATGATTTATATGCACTGCTGCTGAAAAATAAAGAGAATCAAGAAAAAGCAAAACAAATCTTTATGGATTTAGAAACATTGGCACGCCACGAATTAGAAAAAGAATTAAGCAAAGATGCGCCTGATTTGAAAAAAGTGCATAACATTTGTGGCAAAACTATTGTTGCATCCAAACTGACAGGCGATTTAAATATATCTTCACAAATTGAAGCAATATATGATTTGGAAAAAATCCTGATGGGTAATCCTGTAGAATATATTTCAAAAATGCCAAATCCATATGCGGAAAAGATGGCATCTTTGGAAAAACAACTGACAGAATTACAACAGCAATCTGCACAAGCACAGCAACAGTCACAACGACAAATTACAGAACTGCAACAGATACTGTCGGCCAAGACAGACGAATTACACAGTTTAACAAACACTTTTAATACAACAAAACAAACACTGAAAGCAGCACAGGCACAGAATCAGGAACTGAATAGACAAAACAGTCAATTACAACAAGCAAACGAGACACTGCTTAAGACAGTAGAAACCAGTGATGCCAAGACACGTAAATTGATAGAAGCAACTAAGAAAGTTGGTTTGTTGGGTTCTGGGGTTAATAACCTGAAGAAACTGGTCGAAGAAATGGAAAAATAAAAAATCCCCCGATGTGGGGGATTTTTTTTGATTGATATGCTTTTTATCGCAAATTGATTTGACTTTTTTGATTAATACATATAGAATATGTCGGCACACCGGGGTTGTAGCTCAGTTGGTAGAGCACTTGCATGGCATGCAAGGGGTCGTCGGTTCGAGTCCGATCAGCTCCACCAAGACTTATAACATATTCAGGTCGTATGACCCACAGTATGGCGGATATAGCTCAGTTGGTTAGAGCGTTGGTTTGTGGTACCAAATGTCGCCGGTTCGAGTCCGGTTATCCGCCCCATTATAAAACGCCCAGAATGGGTGTTTTTTATTATGTCTGGGCGGTACGGACGAGAACCGCCGGTTCGAGCCGCAGCGACAGCGCAGGCGAAAGGGGCCCATGGAGTGTAAACGAACATGGGAATTTACAATCCGGTTATCCGCCCCATTATAAAAAGGCACCCCAACGGGGTGTTTTTAATTGAGTTTTTGGCGTTTTTAGGATATAATATTATCAATGGGAGCAGTATGACAAGCACACAAAAAACGATAGATAATAAAATCAAAGAAGCGTATGAAAATCACGCACCTGCAAATATTACTTTGCAACAGTTTAGTAAAATGGTCGAACAAGACCCC
>JAGBCZ010000029.1 GCA_017937735.1 Alphaproteobacteria bacterium
GAACAGGGTTTTGTTGATTACAACAACAGAAGAATAACTAAATATCGTATGCCGTAGGAGAATATAAATATGATAAAGCCAGTAAAAATATTTGTAATGTGTGCTTTGGTTTTGGCGGGATTGGCTGGTTGCGCAACCAAAGAATCTGCCAAGGTTGCGGCATCTGTGGATCAAGATTTTGTTAATGCATACGATGCATTTGAAATGGCAAAAAATCCACGTGCCAAGGTGGCCAGTGGCGATACTGTATCTATGTCCGAAGGTGTATGGTTGGGTAATAAATCTGTTGTTTTGGAACATCGTAATAACCTGCCAAGTCAGTTTGAAACAGATACGGGCGTTACAATATTATTAAATGAACCTGTGTCATTACAGGTGTTGGCAAATGATATTTATTCTGTAACAGGTATTCCTGTTAAAATTGATGGTCAAATTTCATCTGAAAAATTAAAAAAATTGGTTAATGTTGCATATACTGGTAAATTGTCTGGCTTGTTGTCCCAGGTTGCAACAGATTTAGATTTGTTGTGGTACTATGATAAAAGTTCAATCGTCTTTTATGAAACAGAAACAAGAACATTTACATTGTATGCACTGGGGACTGAGGTTGCATATCAAACAGCCGTATCAACAGATGATGCAAATGAAGTGTCATTGGAATCAACATTAAAAGAATGGGATGAAGTAGAAAGTGCAATATCTTCTATTATTGGAAAAAGTGATAATGCTGACTTTACTGTATCTCGCAGTTTGGGGACAATTACTGTAACAGCATCACCATCTGTGCTGGCGCGTGTTGGTGAATATATCGAACGTCAGAACAAAAGATTATCACAACTGATAACAATTGATGTTAAAGTTTTGCAGGTAACAATTTCTAATGATTCTGCATTTGGCTTGAATTTGGCGGCGGCAATTAATTCAACAGCAGGCTTGAATATTGTTGCAAATCCAAAGAATAACTTGGCATCGACCGAGGCAAGTTCAATGAACATTGCGGTATTATCAAATGCTGTGTCTGCGTTAACAGGCGCAACCCATACCGAAGGCGGCGCAACCGTAGAAGGGGCATATACACAAAATGATATTATGAATGGTTCTTTGTCTGGTGTTGCAGGTTCTAATGCGTTGATTCAATCATTGGCAAAGCAGGGCAAGGTATCTTTGGTAACAAACGTTGGTGTTACAACACGTTCTAATCGTGTTGCGCCGGTCAGCAATACACGCACCACAGGATATATCAAACGTTTTGAATCAAGAAACTTTACAACAGTTGAATCAAGTACGGTTGATCAAGATGATTTGGAAACAGGATTTACAATGCAGTTATTGCCAAACGTTCTTGAAAACGGCAAGATTTTATTATTGTTCCGTATGTCTGTTCGTGAATTGTTGCGTATGTCCACACAGACAATCGGTGAGGTAACATTACAGTTACCAGAAGTTGAAGAACGTAGTTTCATGCAGGAAGTTATTATGGAATCTGGTCAAATGTTGGTTGTATCTGGATTTGAAAAACAGAAAAGCGAAGATACACGTTATGGCTTGGGCGATCCTGACTTTATGGCATTATCTGGTTCGCGCGAAACGGCGGCAACCCGTGAAGTTCTGGTTGTTATTTTGACACCACAGGTATTGGTCAGCCCAATGGATACAGAAAGAACGATACAGCAACATTGGGGCGCACCACTAAACTAAAAATAAATTATAATAATTCATCTAAAAACAAATCGGGAATCTCATGTAGCGTTTGTACACTACGATTCCCGATTTATTTTTATCTAAATCATTCTAATTTATTTTTCGCTAATCACGAACAAGTTGATGGTTCATGTAACTTCTGTACACTACACCATCGGGACCGTTCCGCGTCTAAATCATTATAATTTATTTTTTTAATCTGCCGATAATAATTCATCTAAAAACAAATTGGGAATCTCATGTAGCGTTTGTACACTACGATTCCCGATTTATTTTTATCTAAATCATTCTAATTTATTTTTCGCTAATCACGAACAAGTTGATGGTTCATGTAACTTTTGTACACTACACCATCGGGACCGTTCCGCATCTAAATCATTATAATTTATTTTATTTAGAATATTGACGGTTCAATATTGCCATACGCTTTTCTAGTTCCTTGGTTAAATCACGGCGTGTTGCGTGGTTCAAATGCGATTTATAATCGTGTTCATAGCCATCAAAAATATACATTGATTCTGGATATAATTGAACAACTGGCTTGTTTGTTTTTTTGTCCAGATATTCAATAATTGTTGTTGCTAGTTTTGCACCCATTTTTTCAAGTGTTGATTTGTGATTTAATGCCATATCATTGGCGCATGGGTTTGGAAAATGTCTGGATTTTATCCAGCCTGTATCATTTTCTTGTTTTTGTCCGTTTATTGTTACCAGTGGAATAGGGGTTGTTTTACTGTATGAAAACAGGCCCATATCAACCAATGCGTTAAATGTAACTGTATATGTGTTTTTTCTTTTGTGACTCATTTTAATCATCCAATTTTTTTGCTAATCTAATATAATACAAAATAAAATGATGTCAAGGTAGACGGGGTAAAAAATAAAAAAACGGATATTGCATCCGTTTTTTATTGGTTATACGAACAGGTCTTTTACAAATTGGGCATGTTCGGTTATAAATTTAAATCGAAATTCTGGTTTTTTGCCCATCAATTCAGAAACAATTGTACGTGTTTTTTCTGTGTCTTCGGCGCCTTCGTCTGTGCGTGGCGGTAAATCAACACGGATTAGACGGCGTGTTTTGGGTGACATTGTTGTTTCTTTTAACTGATTAGGCATCATTTCGCCCAACCCTTTGAATCGAGATATTTCGATTTTTTTGTTTTTATATTTTGTTGCTTTCAGATTTTCAAGTTCTTCATCTGTATCAACATAAATCGATTCTGTGCCACAGGTTAATTTATATAATGGTGGGCAAGATAAATACAAATGTCCCCCATATATCAATTGTGGCATATATTGATAAAAGAATGCCATCAACAGCGATGCAATATGACTGCCGTCAACGTCAGCATCAGTCATGACGATGATTTTTTCATAACGCAGTTTATCTTCGTTCCAATCTTTGGCAGTTCCAGCACCAATGATATCAATCAGGTCATTTAATTCTTTGTTTGCACCGAAACGTTCATCAGAATTTGAAATAACGTTTAAAACCTTGCCACGCAGGGGCATAATCGCCTGGGTTGCACGGTCACGTGCCTGTTTGGCGGTACCACCAGCGGATTCCCCTTCAACTATAAATAATTCTGTGCCGGCAATACCGTGTTTTGAACAGTCGGCCAATTTTGCAGGCATACGAATACGTTTTGTTGGGGTTTTGCGTGCAACATCTTTGACTTGTTTGGTTTTAATACGTGCATTCGCAAGATTTATTACAAATTCCAGTAATGCATTTGCTGTCTTTGGGTCGGACGCCAAGAACATTTCCCATGGGTCACGCAGGGCGTTTTCTGTATATCGTGCAATTTCAGGATTTGATAATTTTTCTTTGGTTTGACCCAGGAATTGTGGGGTTTTATAGAATACGGATACAATTGCAGCCACAGAATCAAATACGTCTTCGCCAATAATTGTTGCGGCGGCCTTGTTATTTACTTTTTCACCGTATGCTTTTATTCCCTTGGTTATTGCAGATTTAAAACCTGTTTCGTGTGTGCCACCATCAATTGTTGCAATTGTATTGCAATATGATGAAAAGAATCCATCGTCAGATGCTGCGCCATTTTCGTCTGTTAAAAATGTTAATGCCCATTCAACACGACCACTGTCATCTGGGAAATCAACACTGCCACTGAATATGCGTGGTAAAATACGTGGTTTAGAATCTGTTTTTTCTGCCAAGAAGTCTGCAACACCATTTGGATAATAAAACGTTTTTGTTGCAGGGATATTCATATCTTCGGTTAATAAATCTGGATTGCAATACCAATCAATTTTTATACCACGTGATAAAAAGGCCTTGGCACGTGCCATGCGATAAATTTTTACTGGTTTAAATACAGCGTTTGCACCAAAAATTTCGTCATCAATTGTAAAGCGAATTTTTGTGCCGTGGGCCTTGGTCGCATCCATGCGTTGCATTGGGCTGGTTGGCAGACCACGTGAAAATGTTTGATGCCAGTTATAACCATCACGGGCGATATCAACAATCATTTCAGATGACAGTGCGTTTACAACCGCAGAACCAACACCATGCAAACCACCACTGGTTTTATATACATTATTGTTAAATTTACCACCTGAATGCAGGGTTGTTAATATAACCTCTAATGCTGATTTGCCAGGGTATTTTGGATGTTCGTCCACAGGAATACCACGACCATCGTCTGTAATTTCAATTGTTTTTGAATCAATCAGATTTACAGTAATTTTCTTGGCAAAGCCGGCAACCGCTTCGTCAATAGAGTTGTCCATAATTTCAATTGGTAAATGGTGCCACGCCTTTTCATCTGTGCCACCAATGTACATTCCAGGACGAAGACGAACGGGTTCTAAACCTTCTAGAACCTGAATGTCTGATGCATCGTATGTGTTTATATTTTTATCTGTCATAGCAACACTATTATTAGAACATTTTTAATTTTTTCGCAAGTCCAAAGAATTTAAGCCTATATAATATTTATGGGCTTGATTTTTTTTATTGCTGTCTTATATATTTGATAACAATAAAATACCATGGAATTATAAAATGAATAAAAATCCGTATGAAGTACTTGGCGTTGCACGTGATGCATCTGATGCTGATATTAAAAAGGCGTATCATAAACTGGTTATGAAATATCATCCAGATAGAAATCCTGATAACAAAGATGCAGAAGAAAAATTTAAAGAAGTAAATAATGCCTTTGATATATTAAAAGACCCACAAAAAAGGGCGGCGTATGACAGATTTGGTGATGCTGCGTTTGCTGGTGGAAATGCATCTGGTGCGGGATTTGGCGGTAACCCATTTGGTAATGGTGCGTTTCATTTTGATATGGGTGGTGGCGCTGGTATGGAAGATATTTTAAGAGAAGCAATGCGTGGCTTTGGTTTTGGCGGCGGATTTGGCGCTGGTCCCCAACGTGGCGCACCCCAGCGTGGTGGACGTGATTTACTGGACGAAGTCGTTATCGATTTAAAAGATGCGTATTTTGGTAAAACGCATACTGTTAAATTTTCCAGTAATGTAACATGTGAAAAATGTCATGGAAACGGTACAGATGATGGAAAGCCTGCGCCTGTGTGCAGTCGATGTGGGGGCAGTGGTTTTGTGCAAACACGTCAGGGATTTTTTGTAACCGAAGCGCCATGCCCAGAATGTAATGGTCTGGGACGTAAAATTAACAAAAAGTGTTCTGAATGTGACGGTACTGGTACGCAACATAAACAACGCACACTGGAAGTTAAAATACCTGCTGGTATCGAAGATGGTGCAAGATTACGTTTGGCAGGTCAGGGCGAGGCCGGTGCAAATGGTGGGCCTGCGGGTGATTTCTATTTAGATGTACGTATCAGACCAAGTAAAGTTTTTGAACGTAATGGTAATGATTTAATCATGCGGGTTGAAGTGCCGTTTACAACTTTGGCGCTGGGGGGCGAGATAGATGTTGAAACAATTGATGATAAAAAGCTAGCGGTTAAGGTGCCGGCGGGTACGCAGGTTGGTGAAAAATTGCGTGTGCGTGGGCATGGTATGCCGTCTGTTCGCCGCAGTGGCAGTTTTGGTGATTTGTACATTGATGTTGCAATAAAAATACCTACGAAATTGACGGATAAACAAAAGAAGTTGTTAAATGAATTTGCAGGGACTAAATCAGATAAAAAAAGTTGGTTCTAGAAAGTAAGAAAAACCGCCGTGTACGGCGGTTTTTCTTTGTGGTAATTATTTTAACTTTTTTAAATGACCCAAAAATGTCATTGTGTATTGTGTTGCAGACCAAATAGATGCAATCAATGATAACCACAATCCCCAGATACCAATTTGTGGCAAGATATAAATCAAATACATCAGTGTGCGACTGTCTGATTCGGGGGAAATAAGTGTGCCAACAACAAATATCAATAAAAATGCTGCGATTGATATCATTTGTAATGTCGTCTTTATTTTTCCCATGGAAAAGCGTGCCTTTGGAACAGGCATTTCAATTTTCTGGGTGCCTAAAAATTCGCGCAGTCCCGAGATGTACAATTCACGGGCAATCATAATGATGATTGGAACAACAACAAACCATACTGGCATCATTATTGCCAACATGATAAATGTGTTAACAACCAGTAATTTGTCGCCAATGTGGTCCATTACGCCACCAATCTTTGTACATACGTCATATTTTCGTGCCAGAAAACCATCAAACCAGTCAGATACAGCACCCAGTACATATAATATAAATGTTGTCCAATACATATTCAGCATCAATGTCGGAATTATCGCAAAAGCCGCAGCGATGCGGAATGCTGATAAAAAGTTTACAAAAAATTTCATACGTTTTCTCCTTTGGTTATAAATATATGAATAGTGTAATTATATCACTTCTGTATGAAAATGGGCATATATTTTTTCTGCCGCATTTTTCCCCAGACCCGGCACGTGTTTTAATGCGTTTATATCTGCGTCTATTATTGCGTGAACGGAACCAAAATGTTGCAGTAATGCACGTTTTCTGGTTGGGCCAATCCCGTCAATTTCATCCAGTACAGATGCGGTCATTTGTTTTGCACGTGTGTTGCGATGGTATGTGATTACGAATCTGTGCGCTTCGTCACGAACGGTGCGCAACATTAAAAACAGTGGGCTGTCTTTTGGCATGTCAAAATATTCGCTGCCGTCTGGCAAGATAAAGTGTTCATCGCCATCACGAACAACACCCTTGGTGACGCCGATTACAGGAATGCCGTTCGATTGACGATTCGCAATATTCCATTGTGCAGGTCCACCGTCAACAATTATTAAATCAAGTTTTGGACCACGGGCAACTGCACGACTGATAAATTCAGACATCATTGCAATATCGTTTCCTGCCCGTGTTTTATCGTGCAGTTTAAAATGTCTGTATCCTGATTTTACAAATCCATTATGGTCAAATGTTATCATTGCACCAACAGGATTTTTCCCAAATAGATGAGAATTATCAAACACCTCAACAAGGTTGATTTTTATGTTTAGCCATTTTTCTAAATCTGATACATTTTTGTTCCAGTCTATATTTGGTGTATACGTTGGTTTCTGCCGTGTACCACGATTTGATGTATGTGTTATTGCGGCGATTTTATCACGTATAATAGCGGCGTTTTCATAATCTGTATTTTGTGCATATTGTTGCATTTGTTCTGTTAAATTATTTATTACAGGTTGACTGTCGCCAGTTAAAATTTTTCGGGCCATGCGTACGTTTTCTGAATATTTTTGTTTGTCTGGGTAACAACATGGACCAGAACATCTGCCAATTTGATATAGTAAACATGGACGTGTCCTGTTATGCATTTGTGTGTCTGTACATGTTCTGATTTGGCAAACTTTTTGAATTGTTTTAATTGTCTCGTTCAGTGCGGATACAGACGGATATGGGCCATAGACATCACGGCGTTGGGATATTTTGCCACGAAATTTTAAAAGACGTGGAAATTCACTGTTTGTTAATGCCAACATAGGGTACATTTTCCCGTCTGTCAGCATAATGTTATATTTTGGTTTTTGTGTTTTTATCAGTTCTTGTTCGCGCAATAATGCATCCGATTCTGTGGCAACGGTTTCCCAATCTACACGTGTTACAAGACTGCGCATAACTTGTTTATGTAATTCCAGTTTTGATATGTCTGTATATTGCCGCAGACGGTTAAGTAAATTTTTTGCCTTGCCAACGTACAGCAGGTTGCCGTCCGTGTCATACATTTTGTATACGCCAGGTGCGGCAGGTGCGTTTTCAATTAAATCAGAAAATTGAATATTCATAACATTTATGATAGAATATAAAAAGATAAATAGCAAATAAGAGGTTTTTCAATGAAACAAGAATCTGGTCGTTCAATGATTGAAATGCTGGGGGTGCTGGCAATTATGGGCGTTATCACTGTTGGGGCAATTGGTATGATTTCGACTGCGATGCGGACACAGAAATTGACCGCTGTTAATGATGAAGTTGTTCAGATGGTTACAATGGTGCGTAATATCCATGCGGAATATGATGATTTTTCAAGTATGGATGGATCTACGATTTTCAGTGTAATTGGGATGTCTGACAGGAATCCGTATGGTGGTAAATATGTATTGGGTGTTGATCCATCTAATTCACGTCAATTTGTTGTAACAATCAATGGATTGGGGCAGTCTGAATGCAAGGCGTTAATTGCCAAGGCGTGGTCCGATTCTGTTGGGTATAAGCTGTCTGATGGCAAGACTGGTGGTGCAACTGGCAGTTGTGATGGAATAAACGGAACAAATTCTGTTCAAATTGTGTTTGGTGAATAGTTTTGCCGAACTGACAGACAGGGATTGTGTATGGCAGATTTTATAGAGATTTCAAAAGTCGAAGATGGTGTTCGTTTGTTGCGTTGGTTTTTGCGACATTTTCCATCAATGCCACAACGTGAGTTTTATAAATTGTGTCGTGGTGGGCAAATTCGTGTAAATTCAAAACGTGTCAAAGGCCAGGAAATCTTGCGTACAGGTGATGCTGTGCGTATCCCGCCAACTGTTTTATCTTATTCAGAAGAACGTGTGAAAAAGACCGAGTCTGGAAATCATTTTTCTTTGGCTGATTTAGAAAAATTGCGTCAATGTATTATTCATAATGATGATGATATTGTTGTCTTTAATAAGCCTGCTGGGCTGGCAGTGCAAGGCGGGACAGGTGTCAGAAAATCTGTGGATAAAATGGCGGCGGCTTTGTTCCCGTATGATAAAATTTCACTGGTTCATCGATTGGATAAAGAAACGAGTGGTGTTTTGGTTGTTGCAAAAAATCAGCATGCAGCACAATTTTTGGCAGACGCATTTCAAAATAAAAAAGCACACAAAGAATATTTGGCTTTGTTAAATGGTAATGTCAGTCAAAAAAGCGGCACAATTGATAATTTTATGTTAAAAGGTCAAGTGTTCGAAGAACAAAAACGGTTAAATAATGGGACTGGTCCCAGACCACAACGTGCAATTACAGAATATCGTGTGTTGTCAAACGCAACGTCCAGTTTATCGTGGGTGCAATTTTCGCCAAAAACAGGCCGTACACATCAGTTAAGATTACATAGTGCTTTTTCATTAAATGCGCCAATTGTTGGTGATGATCTGTACGGCAGAAATCAACGTGTTGATACAGTTCTGCAATCTATGTTACAAACAAACAATTTATTCTTGTTTGCGTATAAAATAACATTTCAACATCCATCAACTGGACGTATGATGACGTTCCGTGCAACAGTGCCAGATTTTATGTTGCCTGTGATGAAATTCTTGGAATTTAAATTGCCATGATTGTAAGACGCAGTTTGTTTTTTCCGATAATACGTATATTAAGTCTGATTGTTGTCGGACTGGTTGTGGCACTGGTTGTTGCATTAAGTCAAGTAAACCTTGAAACGTTGCGCAGCAGTGTTGTTAATGTGTTGCAAGAATCAACTGGGGTGCCTGTCCAGGTGGATGGTGGCGTGTCATGGCGTTTTTCTTTGCAACCTAGAATTGAATTAAATCAGGTGCATATCGCAAATCCTGATTGGGCAAAAGAAAAGTTTGCATTTTCGGCAGACCGTGTTGATGTGCGTGTTAATTTGCTGTCGTTATTTCGTGATAGACCAACAATTCAAAATATTAAAATGTATAACGTCACGGTTGATATAGAACAAAATGCAGATGGAAAATATTCTGTGCCATTATTGAATAAGAAAGCAGAATCTGCCACAGAAAAAAAATTAGAAATCTATCCGTTCAAGGACTTTGGCCTGGGTGGGGTCGAAATTAAAAAATTAAATGCAAATGTTTTAGGTAAAAAATATTCGTTGGCAGGGTTAAATGTAAGACTGATGCCTGATTCTGACAAACGGCAATATTCTGGATGGATTAAACTGGATGAAGATGTGTCGCCATTTATTGTTGCGTTTTCTGAATATAATGAAGAAAGAAAAATTTATCCTGTTCAGATTGCAATTTCAACCAAAGGACAGGCCTTGATTGCAAATGTTGCATTAGAAGGTACCAGTAAATTGCCAATCGATTTTGTTGTCAAAGGCGATATGCCAAATATAAATGTTATTGCAAATTTCTTTGGTGCAAAAATTCCCGAAGTGCGTAATATGTATGTGAATATTGCGGGTGGATTTGATAGAAAAAAACTGACACTGCGAAAATCTTCGGTGTTGATAAATAATACTGAATTTACATTAAGCGGTAATGTTAATTGGGGCAAGGTGGTGCCTGTTATAAATGCTGATATATATTCACATAATTTAGAATTGGGAACATTGTTTCCAAACATGTATGGGCGTGTGCGTGTTAAACCAAATAGAAAGTTAAATGTGTTCAAGGATGTCCCGCTGTTTGGCGATTGGATGTATAACAAGGATGTTCACTTAAATATTAAACTGGATGATTTTGTTGTATATAAAAATTTAAATATTCAAAATTTAGATTTGGTAATGAATTTAGTGAATAATGATTTAAGAATTGATTCAAAACTGGCAATCGCAGAAGGTGATGTCGTTTTTGGAATAGATGGTACTGTTGATGATGCGGGTGTGATAAATGCAGATGTTGCGTTCGCAGGAAAACATATTTTTGTTGGTGATATTTTAAGCGAAATAAATATTGATAACTTTATTTCTGATTTGCCTGTAAATATAGATTTGTATGTTAAAGCGCATGGTAAAAATCTGTCAGAAATAATGCAAACAATAACGGGGCCTGTGTATGTGTATTCTGTGGATGATGGGTATGCACATTCTAAATTGGTCACGTATATGTATGGAACTGATTTTTTGACCAGTTTGCGGCATAGTATTCAAGACTTGTTTAATTCAGAAAAAAAATATAATCAAATCAAGATTTCTTGTTTGGCATTGAATGCAAAATTACGTGACGGTGTTTTTGAAACACAAAATGGTTTTGCGATTGAAACAAATGCAATCAATGTACGCCTGGCGGGCAGTTTAGATTTAGGTGGTGAAACGATGAATCTGGCGTTAACAACAGTGCCTGTGCGTGGATTAAAATTGTCGCTGACGGGCAAGGTTGTAAATTCAATCGAATTATCTGGTGACTTGGCAGAACCTGATATAAAAGTTAGTGGTGCGGCTGTTGCAAGTAAAGTTGCGTCTGCCACAGGAATTGGTTTGTTGTTGGCACCATTGACCGGTGGGTTAAGTTTGGTTGCCGGTGCGGGTATCGGATTGGTTGCTGGGGATTTGCTGGAAAATTGGTTGGCAGATACGCATCCGTGTGAAACAGCACTGAAACGTGGTGCGCCATTATATCGTGATGACCCTGAATGGATGGCAAATGATATTTCTGAACTGATGGATGCGATTTTAAATCCTGTTGATAGCAAAGATATTTAAATGTCTGCTTTTGGTCTTGCACCGAATCGGTATTTTTTGGTACACTGACAACAACGAGTGTAGGAAACCACACATATAAGTAAAAGGAAACAGGAGCGTATAATGGAATTTTCAGTATTTCGTCAGGTTTTGATACGTGCGCTGGGACATATGCAGTCTATTGTTGAAAAGCGTGCAACACTGCCGATATTGATGAATGTTAAATTAGAAGTTGCAGATGATTTAATTCTGTCCGCAACAAATGTTGATTTAGAATTGGTTGAACATGTGGCTGCAGATATCACATTGGGTGGTAAGACAACTGTTCCTGTACAGATGTTGTATGATATCGTTCGTAAATTGCCAGATGATGCAGAAATATCGTTTAAACAATCTGGGGATCAATTGGTCGTGTCCAGTGGTCGTGCAGTATTTCGTTTGCCAACATTGCCAGCAGAAAATTTCCCTGCAATGGCGGGCAGTAACTTGACCACAAAGTTCCAGATGACAACAGGTGATTTGGCACACTTGATTAACCAAACTAAATTTGCAATTCCAACAGATGATGTGCGTTATCATTTGGGGGGGATTTATTTCCATATTTCTGATGATAGTGGGGATGCAAAATTGACTGCTGTTGCAACAGATGCACAGCGTATGGCGCTGTGTGCAATGCCGGCACCTGCGGGCAGTGCGGAAATGCCATCTGTTATTTTGCCACGCCGTGTGATTGGCGAATTGTCTAAATTATTGGAAGATGCAAATGTCGATGATGTTTTGGTTGAATTGTCTGATACCAAGGCACGTTTCACAGTTGGTTCTGCAATTTTGACCAGCAAGTTGGTTGATGCACAATATCCAAATTATCGTGTTGTTATTCCAAAGGGTAATGACAAAATTGCAATCTTGGATAGAAAACAGTTTATCAACGCAGTTGACTTGGTTTCTGTCGCAAGTGTTGATAAAACAAAGTCTGTTCAATTGACGTTCAGTATGAATAAATTGGTTATCAATGCGTCCAGCCCAGATGCAGGAACTGCAACCCAGGAATTAGATATTGAATATAATGGTGATGCATCACTTACTGTTGTATTTAATGTAAAGTTCTTGTTGGATGTTGCGGGTCAGGTCGAAGGTGAAAAATTCCAGATGGAAATGCAAGACCCATTGGCACCAACAAAAATAAATTCAACCGACAAAGATACAGATGCTTTATATGTATTGATGCCGATGAGAATGTAAAAGAAAAAAATAAAAACCGCAAAATGCGGTTTTTATTTTGCAACAAATTGCAAATTAGAATTTTTATGATACCCTGTGTACAAACAAAAAGGAAATAGTATGATATTAGATGAAATAGCGCCAGGTTCAATGCCGCCTAAAAAAATGAACGCAATTATCGAAGTTCCCGAAGGTGGTTATGTTAAATATGAAATTAACAAAGAAACAGGTCTGTTAAAGGCCGACAGAATATTGCATGCGCCAATGGCGTATCCTGCGAATTATGGTTATTTTCCGGGTACATTGGGTGATGATGGTGATCCATTGGATTGCGTTGTTGTGTGTAATGCGCCACTGCGTCCTGGTATTTTGATTGAGGTTCGCCCAATCGGTGCATTGCTAATGGAAGACCAGGCCGGTGGCGATGAAAAAATTATTTGTGTACCACGTGACAAGGTAGATCCGTTTTATACAGACACAGAATTTATTGAACAGTTGCCTGCAATTTTGCGTTCGAAAATAAAATATTTCTTTCAGCATTACAAAGATTTGCAGCCACATGCATGGTCCAAGGTTCTTGGTTGGGCAGACAGGGAAACAGCGGACAAGTTGATTATGGACAGTATCGACAGATATTGGGCGCATAAACGTGGGGCGCAATAAAAAGTTCTTGCGTTGAATTTCTTCGTTCGTATAATCAAACAGTTAAATAAAACAAGGGGTATTTATTATGGCATCTTATATTGCAAATGATATGCGTGTGGGTTGGGTGATTTCGCATAACGGTAAACGTTATTCTGTTACATCTATTACCAAGGTTAAACCAGGCAAGGGCGGTGCGTTTGTTCAAGCAGACTTGCGTGATATTGATTCTGGCAACAAAGGCGGTGACCGTTGGCGTGCCGAAGACAAGGTTGAAAAACTGATGGTCGAAGATTTTGATTGTCAATATCTGTATGCAGATGGTACAGATGCGTTCTTTATGAATTTGTCTGATTATGAACAGTTTACAATGCCTGTTGAATCATTGGGCGAATCTATGAAATTTTTGGCCCCAGAAATGACGGTTAAGGCAAACTTTGTCGAAGGGCAGCCTGTATCAATTTCATTACCAAAAACAGTTATTGCAACTGTTGAAGAAACAGAACCTGCATTAAAGGGTCAAACTGTTTCATCCAGTGGTGGTAAACCTGCGATTTTGGATAACGGTGTTCGTGTTCAAGTCCCACTATTTATCGAACAAGGCGAAAGGATTGTTGTAAATACGGAAACCTTAGAATACGTTGAACGTGCAAAATAAATTATAATAATTCATCTAAAAACAAATCGGGAATCTCATGTAGCGTTTGTACACTACGATTCCCGATTTGTTTTTATCTAAATCATTCTAATTTATTTTTCGCTAATCACGAACAAGTTGATGGCTCATGTAACGTCACGTACACTACACCATCGGGACCGTTCCGCATCTAAATCATTCTAATTTATTTTGTTTTCGCTGCCCATAATGTTTTTAATTTCGTCCAGACATATTTGGGTAATTGTTGTGCGTGCATCAGATAAATATTCACGTGGGTTAAAATTGTCTGGGTGGTCGGTCAAAGATTTGCGGACAGCGGCAGTAAATGCCAGACGCAAGTCGCTGTCTACATTTATTTTGCAAATGTTCATTTTTGTTGCACGGCGTAACTGAATATCATCGATGCCTAGTGCGCCAGATATTTTGCCGCCAAATTCATTTATCGTGTGGACTAATTTTTGTGGAATATTGGATGCACCATGTAATACAAGTGGAAATTCTGGCATGTTGGTTGCAATTTGTGCCAAGATATCAAAGCGTAATTCTTCGTTCGCATTTTTTCGTTTATATGCGCCGTGGCTGGTTCCGATTGCGATGGCCAATGAATCAATGTTTGTTGCGTTAACAAATTTTTCGACATCAGATGGGTTTGTGTATCCGATTGTGCCATACGTATTTTCGTCTTCGATTCCGCCAAGTGTCCCCAATTCGGCTTCGACAGAAACGTTATATTTGTGTGCAATATCTGCGACAGATTTTGATATTTTGATGTTTTCGTCAAATGGCATCTTGCTGGCATCAATCATAACAGATGAAAAGCCGATTTTAATTGCGTTTTCGCATGCGGCAACACTGCCACCGTGATCCAGATGCAGGGCAATTTGTTCGTGTGGCTGAATATTTGCGCCACGTATCAGATTGATTAACATATCGGGGCCCATGTATTTTAATGCAGATTCTGAAACGGCTAATATTACAGGGCTGTGCGCAATACGTGCAGCATTCAATACGGCCTGTAATGTTTCCATATTGTAAATGTTGAACGCAGGTACTGCATAATGGCCAGTAATTGCATTTTTAAACATTTGCTGTGTGTTAACCAATCCCAGTTCTGTGTATTTCATTAAAAACCCCTTTGGGCGAATTATAGCATATTTTCTATGATTTGTGCTGTTTTTTTGTGTGCTTTTCTTGACAATGTGTGAATTTTTGCAACAATTAGTACGAATCGGGGGCCGGACAGAGAAAACGGTAATTTTACAAAGGGTAAAAAAATGAAAAAGACTTTGTTTGTATTATTCGGTTTAGTTGTTCTGGCCGGTTGTTCATCTTATGATTATTACAAGGGTGATGTTCGCTATGTACAAGATGGCGAAGATTGCATCTTTACAGCAACAGAAGCGGGATATCGTTATTCATCTGATATTCGTGAATTGAACGCCGATAAAGAAATTGTTTATCGTAACACAATGTGCCGTGATTTGTACTTGAACGATGTTGCAGGTCAGATGTCACGCACAGAACGTCAGGTTTTGACAACAGTTGCGCCAAAGACTGTAAAATCAGACTGTGGTTGTTGCAAGAAAAAGACAGCAAAAAAATATGTGTTTGTAAAATAATATTTGCCCGCCGATTGGCGGGTTTTATTTTATTATTATTATTTGAATTAGACCAAAAATTGTGATAAAATAATGTAAAAGGATAAAGGGGTTTTATATGAAAAGAATAATTAACAAGGTAAATTTTGCAATTATTGGCCTGATGGCAAGTGCTGCACCTGCGATGGCTGCGAATAACGGTTTGTGCGAACTGGTTAAAGAATTGGGCGGTTTGCTGAAAACGTTGCGTACATTGGCGTTTATTGGCGCTGGATTTTTGATTGCGCAATGGGCATGGGGATTTATTTCAAAACCAGAAGATGTAAAATTAGATAAATTTAAAGAAAAGGGCGTTGGTATGTTGGTCGGGTTTATCCTGTTGTTTGGTATCGGCGCTGTATTAAGTTTCTTTATGAGTGCGGCTGCACCTGGTGGTTCATGGGAATGTGCAAGTGAATTTAAAGCATGGTAAGAATTAAAAAATCCGGCATTGCCGGATTTTTTTTATCGAATTACTTGGTGCGCATATTTCTTTATAAATTCTTGTTCAGTATTATTTTTATGTTTTTCTATTTGTTTAATGTGTCGGATGGAAATATTTTGTTCGGGGCGCATGCCTGTTCGGTTAATCATTTCAACGCGTTGATTATATAATTCGTCACACAGTATTTCGTTCAGGCGCATAATAGTTTTATTTGGTTCTGCGTTAAAACGGTTGATGGTACGATATATCGCAGTAATGCGTGCGTGTAATGTATAGCGACCCATATAGTTTAACAGGGTATCGCCATCTTTGTGTGGTATGCGATGCATATCTTTGATGTCGTGATATGTTTGCCCGTTAAATAATGCCAGTGATGTTGAATTATAAAAGTCTTTATAGTTGGCATGGTACGCTTTCAATATTCCGGCCAGTTTTGATTCTGCAGATGATACCTCCTTGCGCGGGTCAACACGTTGATATTCTGCTGCGATTGGGTTTAATGTATTAAAATCCATATCTGGTTTAATTACAGGTGATATAAAATATGTTTGGGCAAAGATTGTGCGTGGGTCGTGTTTTAAAAATGACCAACATGCATATCGTGTTAATTTTAAATCTAGGGCATTTTGAAAATTGATATAGTTTTGTTTAAACTGATGGTTGATGCAGTCGTAATGTCCGGTGCAAAAATCAAACTGTTGTTGAATAGTTGGTTTTGCGCTGTATGGGTATATAATTTTTTCGTATGCGGTTTTTTCTTTGGCTTGGGTTGTTGGAAATGCTTTTTCACCAAACAGATTGTGTAAATCAGAAAAGAACCAATATTCAGATGTTTTGTTTAATGATGCGACTGGTTGAAAAAGATCTAGTTGCTGTCCCCGTGTTTCGTGTTGTCGCGTTTGGTTTAATTCGTGGAATTGTTCTGCGTGACTTATCATGGGGATTCCTTTTGTATTGGTGGGGCGGGTGACTTTATTTTTTTTCTTCGATATTTGCCAGCGAGAATAATACAGACGATATCAATGATTGATATGGTACGTGCTGTTCATCGGCCAGTTGTTTTATCCTGTCCAGAATTGGGCGTGGGATGCGCATGTTTATAACGCAGTCTGATTTATTGAACGCCTTGTATGCGGCATATTCACGCAGTAATGATTCAATATTCATTACAAATAATTGTTGCATAACGTTTGGCATTACAAACTCCTATACCTGATACAATACCATAGTCTTTACAATGCACTATACCATTGTATTTACACTTGTCAATACAAATATATTTACGTCTGTGATGGCGGTTATGTTGACGTTGGTGTGGGCGGTTGTGTTGCTTGCATTTTATAAAAACTGTGTTTAAAATTGCCGTATGTACCAATCAAGGAAAGGGATTATTATGATAAAGAAAATCTTGGCGTTTATTATGCTGTGCGCTTTGTTTGTTATGCCGGCACATGCAGAATTAAAGGTTGATATTGTTGCAGGTGCTGCGTCCCCAATATCAATTGCGGTTTTAAAGTTTGAAACAACAGATGGCGTTAAATCAAAAGATGCCGCCATGATACGTGAAGTGGTCGAAGCAGATTTAAAACGTACAGGACTGTTTCGTATTGTCAGTCATGATGCGTTGCCAGAATATGTGAAAATGGGTGATATGCCAGATTTTAAATTATGGCAGGCAATTAAAACACAGGTATTGGTTCAGGCTAAATTATCAAATGCTGCAAATAATGATTACAAACTGGAATTCTTTGTGTGGGATGTTGATGGTGCAGAACAGATAGAAGCGCAGGCGTTGGTGTCTTCTCGTAAATCGTCACGCAGATTGGCCCATATCATGGCTGATGCAATTTATGAAAGATTAACAGGTGAAATTGGATATTTTGATACGCAAATTGTATTTATTGCAGAAACAGGACCTGTTGGTGAACGTGATAAACGTATGGCAATTATCGATCAAGACGGATATGGTTTGCGTTATTTGTCTGATAAAGACGGGTTTGTTATGTCGCCGCACTTTTCGCCAAATATGGGTACGATTGTATTTTTGTCTTATTATAATGATGACCCAAGTGTTTGGACACTGGATTTGGAAACAGGTGAACAGCGAAGATTAGGACAATTTGGCGGGATGAATTTTGCGCCACGCTTTTCGCCAGATGGTAAAAAAGTTGCGTTGTCTTTGGTAAAAAATGGTATTACTCATATTTATGAGTATGATATAGAAACAAAAAAATTACGTCAGTTGACGTTTGGTAATTCGTTAAATACCAGTCCGTCTTATTCACCAGATGGTAAAAAAATGGCGTTTAATTCTGACAGAACTGGGCGTCAACAAATTCATGTTCTTGATTTAGAGTCAGGCATTGAAAAACGTATCACATACGGTAATGGAAAATATGCAACACCTGCGTGGAGTCCTGATGGCCAATTCATTGCATTTACAAAAATGGCAGATGATACATTTTATATCGGTATAATGAACCCACAGGGTAAAAATGAAAAAATATTAGCTGGTGGCTGGTTTATGGAGGCCCCATCATGGGCGCCTGGTTCACGCAGACTGGTTTATTATGAAACAGAACGTCACTTGGATGGCATTGAACGCATCAGTCATATACGCAGCGTTGATATCACAGGGCAAAATATCTATGATATTGAAATAGATGATGATATAAATGCCGTTGAACCAACGTGGTCACCAAGATTGCCATAAAAAAAGCGCCCATCCGGGCGCTTTATATAAACAGGAATTATTATGAATAAGATATTGTGTGCTTTGTTTGGTATATTTTTATCTGGGGTGGCGTTTGCAGTGCCGGCGGTGGTTGATTATGTCTTGGATGGTGATACGTTTGCCGCAGGGGTGAAAATTGATGACGATATTACGATTACTGTTCGGGTGCGTATTATAAATGTCGATACCCCAGAATTAAATGGTGCCTGCGATGCAGAAATAGACAAGGCGAACAAGGCCAAAGATTTTGTGTCAGATTTATTGCCAGTGGGAACAGTGGTTGATTTGAAAAATATCAAAGATGATAAATATCTGGGCAGAATAGATGCAAATGTTATTTTGCTTGATGGGCGTGATGTTGGTGATATGTTAATCAAAGAAAAATTAGCGCGGCCATACAGTGGTGGTAAACGTCACGGTTGGTGTAATTAAAAATCTGCATATTTTTTATTGTTTTTTGTGATATAATACCTTGGAAATATAAGGGATTGTTATGACAAAAAGCATGTATGATGTTATCAAAAAACAAAACGGTGAACGTTTTGCCAAAGCGATACGAAATTACGATAATGGTATTTTTGATATTCCAAATATTGATAAGATTGTAAAATATGCTGGTCGTGATGCAGAACCAATAATGAACTATTTGGTATCATTGAAACAAATTAAAATCCAAGAAATGGCTGTGCATATGGATCCTATTGAGCTGTTGGACAAAGCCGGGTATAATGCGTATGTTGCAGATACATTGGAAAAACAAAATGCCATACAAAAGTATTATGCGCCAGGTGAAGAGATATGTACTTTTCGTGACCCAGAAAGGTTTAAAAGATATTATATTATCAATGCTGTGCGTAAAGATGTGGATAAAATTAAACGTGGAAATCCGCCACAACGTGATGATGAATATGGTACATCTGTAATTTCTATTCAGGTTTTGAAAACTGGCGGATTTATTAGTATAAAAAACAGATATAATCACACAGTACCAAACTGTGATAGTACGTTAAATTCAAATCCAGATAATATTATTATGGGGTTGTCTGATGCGATAAGACATCATTTTGGTGCGGATTTTTCATCGCAAAGGGTTGATTTAGGACCTGGTTATACGCTGGTTGGAAATCAAATTTGTAAATACTATCGTGAAATAAACAACGTTTATATCAGTGAAGATTTTTATGTCAAAGATGGTCGAGTTTATGAAATCGATAAAAATACACAAATTGCGCTGGGGAATGGACTAATTTTTGATTTAAAACATGAAAGGTATATGTCTCGTTTTCGTGATGTAACGGGTGGACATGTGTTTAATATCGATTATTTAATAAATGATCGCCCTGTACGAATTTTGAAAAATGACGATGGGTCCAAGGCGTTGTATGCTGGTGAAGAACATATTTTATCGTTCAAAGACGGAAAGATGTGTTATATAAATCCAAAAGATCTTGCTAATTTTTCTTTGACATACGCAACATTAAAAGGTGATTTAGATTTTAGTAAAATTCGTTCGTATTTATCGTTGGAAAATTCTGATTTGTCTGGGGCTACTTCGTTGAAATTGCCTATGATGTTCGGCGGTACTGAATTGCCCACAAGTATGGATTTGGAAGGTGTGATATTTCCAGCGGTTGAATTAAATTTTAATAAATTTAGGGGGGCTTTGACTTTAAAACGGGCAGATATGTCCCGTGTAACAAAGCTGGTGTTGCCAAATAATGGCGATACTGTAATGGATCTTAGTGGAACTAAAATGCCTGCGTGTTCCGTAGATTTAAGTCATTTAACACAAATAATGTTACATGGTGCGGATTTGTCGCTGGTAACAGATTTAAAATTATCAAAAGATTTTACATATATAGATTTAGAAGGTGCAAAGATGGGGGTATGCGAATTAGATCTTGGGCATCTAAATCGCAATGCAAGGGGTGGGGCGTGTCAGTTTAATATAAATTATGCCGATTTGTCCCGTGTAACAAAATTAGTTTTGCCGGAAAATTTATTGGATGCTGAATTTGGTGGTGTTAAATTTCCAACTTGTGAATTAAATCTAAGCAGTTTGTCGGATCGTTTGAATTTATGTGAATGTGATTTATCGCATGTAACAAAACTGGTGTTGCCTAAAGATATGTTTGCTGCTTATATTGACGATGCAAAGTTTCCTGCGACAGAATTAGATTTTAGTAATGTTTTCTCTATACTGTCTATGGAACGTGCAGATTTATCACGCGTAAAAAAGTTAGTTATGCCAAAGACAACAGCAGATGTTTATGCGTCTGATACAGTGTTTCCTGCGTGTGAATTAAATTTAGAAAATATCGCGACAGATTTGAATTTTAGGGGGGCGGATATGTCCCGTGTAAAAAAATTGGTGTTGCCGTCTGGGTATCGCAGGGCGTATTTCGAGGGGGCAAAGTTCCCAGCGTGTGAATTGGATTTAAGTAAAATTACTGGCGTAATTGAATTAAGCAATGCTGATTTGTCGCGTGTAACAAAATTAATTTTGCCAGAAAATAAATCTAGTGTTAAGTTGGATGGTGCAAAGCTGCCAGTGTCTTATGAATTAGAATTGGCGACACAGCGTTTGCAAGATAGGATACAAAATATGAATGAAGGAAGTGTGTATGACTCAAATCAAAATTGTACTAACGAGCGGTAATGTGATTATTGAACCCTTGTCAAATGTGGCGCCGAAACACGTTGCTAGAATTATTGAATTGGTAAAATCTGGTTTTTATGACGGATTAACATTCCATCGTGTGATTGATGGTTTTATGGCACAAACTGGTTGCCCATTGGGGGATGGTACTGGTGGCAGTGGTATTAAAATTCCAGCGGAGTTTTCAAGCGAACATTTTATGCGTGGGTCGGTTGGCATGGCGCGTGCGTTTGATATAAATTCTGCTGATTCTCAATTCTTTATTTGTTTTCAAGATTGTAAATTTTTGGATGGAAAGTACACTATTTGGGGGCGGGTTGTATCTGGTATGGAATTTGTTGACAAGATTAAACGTGGCGATGAATTAAAAAATGGTTATGTTGAAAATCCAGATAAAATAATAAAGATGGAAGTGGTACAATAAAAAATTCCCCGATTAGGGGATTTTTTTATGCGCTGTGACGATTGATTGCATCGCTAATTTCATCCAACGATGCGTTTGATGGCAGTAGTGGTTCAAACCAAACATTTGCCATCCCAGAATTCATGCGGCCGTGTTTTGGCCAATATAATCCAGCATCTGTACCAATTGGCAAGATTGGTAACTTTAACGTATGTGCCAATAATAACAGGCCACGTTTTAATGGAATCTTTTCGCCTGGTTTTGCACGTGTGCCTTCGGGGAATATGACCAATGTGTATCCATCCAGTACACGTTTTTCAACGTCAGATGCCAGCTGTTTCATGTTTGTTTTACCCTTGGCACGATTAACCCCCAGCATGCCACAACGCCAAAATGCCCAACCGTAAATCGGTATCCACAGCAATTCACGTTTCATAATGAAAAATGTGTTTGGCATTACTTTGGATATTACAGATATTTCTAAAATAGACATGTGCTTGGCCGCAACAATACATTTACCATCAATTCGTTTGTTGCCGTCTGGCAGGTTTGGAACACCGTTTTCTTCGGTTCGTGGATAATGCACAGTATATTTAATGCCACAAATCCATCGGGCCAGTAGCAGAACACCGGCTGCATCTGCAAATACTAGTTTTCTGGACAGTTTTTTTGATATCAGCCCGACTAATAATAGCGGTGACCACAGTGTAAAATAAATCCCCAGTACGATTTTAAAAACGATTGTTTTGAACATGTTTTCCCTTTTTTATTGATTAACTTTCTTTTATCCCAAGCATTGTTACGATGTATTTTATATATTCTGTTGTCCACCTTTCAAGTCTTTTTGCGGGTGGCATACCAACCAATGTTGCGGGACATGTAACAATTTCTGTATTTGGCAATTCGTTATGTATCAAGTACTTTGCACGATTGACATGATCTTCGGTTGTGATGATAACAATTCGGTTC
This sequence comes from Alphaproteobacteria bacterium, assembly GCA_017937735.1. The sequence goes on from JAGBCZ010000029.1 coordinate 22,916, forward strand.
AGATTTTTTTCATTTACAATTTTCTTTATTGCCAACGCATTTTGATATGTTGATTTTGATTTAGATTCAATAATTGCTTGCCGGGCCAGATGCAAAGATTTTGGTGCGCCAACACCAATTATGTATAAGTCTGCATTTGGGTATTCTTGCATTTTTCGAATCGCAAATGGTATTCTGCGTTCATCGCCGGTCAGTACAAATATGCTGTCGTTATCATAGATTTTCCCACAATGTCGTGGGGTGGCAGATTTAAAAAACATGCCACCAATTACAAAACAACATAACAGTAAAAAAGATGGTGTTATTAAATTTTTTATCATTTTTTAACTGTTCTTTAAAATTCTGATTGTTGTTTTGCGTGTAATTGATATTGCAAAGATTACGATTACGATTGGTAATAATATCAGTGCAGCCCATCCGCCATTACTGATACCCATTGTTGCCATCAGACCAACACGTGCGCCATGTGCAATAGAATTTATTATCAGCAATACAGGAACCGCTGCAATAAAACCGATTGTGGTGGCTGTTGTGCATATCTTGGCGACAATGATTTGCATTTGTCGTGTGATAAAGTTATCAGATGCGCCAACTTGATTTAGTATTTCAAGTTCGCGTTTATGTAACAGTGCAGTGTTCTGGGCAATATAAGAAATACATATTCCAATTGCCCCCAGCATCAGTATTAAAATAAATACAGACATTATTATCATTTGCCAACCTGCGGATGTTGATGCAGACAGTGCGCTGGCATGTGTTAAAAAGCGTGCATCTTTTGCGACCAGTTTTCCGAACGACTTTAAATCCGATTCGGTTTTGAATTGAATTTCCCACATCTGTGGCAGATAGTTTTTGATTGCGCCATTGTCAGAAACCCAAGGTGCCATCAGTTCTTGCATTTCATCGGTTGATATTTGGTTTACCGATTCGATTTTTTCAGAATTATTTGCGATTATTTTTTTGACATTATCGACTTTTTTTGTGTCTGTGACCTGGACAGTTGCGAACAATTCCCACTGATTATTCCAACGCATAACACCTGTTCCAATAGACAGTGAAATCCCCAGTGCCAATACCGATAAAAATGACAACAATGACATAATTGCAGTCATAAACATAGACTGTTCACGAATCAGTGAAAATACAATTGGTTTTTTTATCATTATGCGTTTCCAATATCATCAAATTGTTTAGACAGTTCTGTAAAATAGTTTTGTGGTTTTGGTCCCTTCCATAATTTTTTTTCTGATTCGGCAGTTGGGGCAGGGGACACAGATTTCCCAGTAAATGTTACACGATGATTTTCGACACGTATCACAGGAAATTTATATGTTTCCATTAACTTTTTGCTGTGTGTTGCCAGAATGATTGTTGTGCCGAACATTTTGTTCATCTGTATAAACAGTTCCATCAGGCGTGATGCATTTTCGTCATCCAGATTTCCTGTTGGTTCGTCTGCCAGCAAGACACTGGGCTGAACGATAATTGCACGTGCAACCGATACACGCTGTTGCTGGCCACCAGATAGTGATTTTGGGTTAACGTCTGCGTATTTACCCAGTCCGACCCAATCCAGCACCTTTGGCACCAGTTTTTTTATTTTATCTTCACCAACCCCACGCACACGCAGTGGTAATGCGATATTATCGAACACAGTCAGGTGTGACAACAGTGAATATTCTTGGAACACGATGGCCATTTTCTGACGTAACTTGGTAATTTCATCACGTGAGATATCGTCTGTGTTTTTGCCGAACAGTTTTACCTGACCACGGACGGGTTTGTGTAATTGATAGATTAGTCGCAATAATGTTGTTTTACCTGCGCCCGATGCCCCAGACAAGAAATAAAATGACCCGGCCCCGATATTAAAAGAAACATCGGTCAGAATTTCTGGTGTGCCATCGTATTGGGCCGCAACATTTGCAAATGATATAACAGTCTTTTCTTCCATGTTTGGAATATAGTAAAATTTTGAATATTGGTCAAATAAAAATCCCACAGACGTGGGATTTTTTATTCTTATTTAACAACGGTTGTTGCGTTTCTGTTTTTTGCCCAGACTTTTTCGCCAGTACCCTTGTACAGTGGGTTTTCTTTACCGTATGAAATTGTTTTAATGCGTTCTGGTTCGATACCTTCACGAATCAGTACGTGTGCAGCATTCCCAGCACGCAACGCACCCAATGCAAGGTTGTATTCTGTTGAACCACGTTCGTCACAGCGACCTTGGACAGTTACGTTAATATCTGGGTTTTTCTTCATATATAATGCCTGTGATTCCAGGTTGTCACGTGCATCTTCGGAAATTTGTGCCGAATCGAATGCAAAGAACACTTGGTCGCCATTGATATCTGATGGGATGTGTGTACATGCGGAAACAGCGGTTAAAATTGCCAAGACGATAATTTTTTTCATTTTGAATTCCTCTCTTTTATAAGATGCAAGATAGTAAAAATATCAATCTAAATCAACATATATTTTTACCGCTTGGAAAGGGGGTAAAAATATGATACAATGCGCGTAAATAAAACGAAAGGATTTATATCATGAAAAGAATAGTTTCATTGGCTGTATTGGTGGCGTTGACAACGACTGTGGCTGATGCTGCGCCCAGTTATATCAAGCGTGATGCCCGTGGTGGATATGATGTAACATACGATTATACAGACAAGGCAAAAAATGGCTGGTATGTTGGTGGTCACGTTGCGTTAAATTTAATGAACTGGGAAAATGAATATACAACTGCTGACCCATTGGTTCCAAATTCTGGTTCTGATGAATATTCTTTTGAAACTGTGTTTGGTGGTGATTTATTTGTTGGTAAGACATTTAAATATTTTTGGCGTGCAGAAATCGAAGCTGGTTTGTTGGGGCAGTTTGAAGATAAAGATAATTTGTTTAGTTTTCAAATGACAATCCCATATTTAATGGCGAACGGATATTATGACTTTGCAAATGGTCTGTATGTTGGTGCGGGACTTGGTATTGCAATGCCAACAACAGAACTTGATGGTACTGTATTTGTTGGTGGTGACCGCAAAGAACAAACATTATCGCCAATGGCGGGTATTATGTTGGGATATGCATATGAACTGGATTATAATCTGACATTGGACGTTCGTTATCGTTTGGCTGGGTTAATGGGTACAGATCATGAACGTATTGATACAGCGGGTTATGCGTTTAAAAACGAAATCGGTTTAATCTTGGATAACTCGATTTCTGTTGGTATCAGATATAATTTCTAAAAAAAAATAGGAAAAAATAAAAAAGGGCTTTTTGAACAATCAAAAATATGATATAATGATTGCGAGTAGAGAGAATATAACATGAAAACAAAATTTAACATCTTGTCTGCATCATTGGTTGGCATCGTATGTGCATCGATAATGACACCATCGTTTGCGGCATCATCTGTTCGTTCGTTGGGTGGGGCGGGTACATATACCGGCACATCATCTGTACGTGCGAATGCGGCGGCCAGTACATCTGGTTCTGCGGTGACTGCGGCACGTGCTGGGTCAATTCGTATAAACAATGGTGGTGCGACCAAGACGAATACAACGGCGTCACTGCGTACACCATCGACCCGTTCTGCGACTGCGCCACGTTTATCAATTGGTAAATACTTGGCTGGGTCCAGTGCATTGGGTGGTTCATCAACAGGTGGCAACGTTAACATTGGTCAATCTGGTGTAACGGCCGACTTGGCAGAATTGAAACAGGGCCTGGCAGATTTAGAAGAAGAAATCAAAAATTTGACCGGTGGCGAAACGGTGGTTGATTTTGTTTACGATGAAACAACAGGTGATTTGATATTAAAGCATGGCGATGATGAATACCCTGTGAATTTAGGTACCAAGGATGCATTGGATACAATGCAAGAACAAATTGATATAATCATTGCAAATTCTAGCGCAACGATAGAGGCGGACGAAAACACCTATATCGAAATAACAGAAGATTCAGAAAAGAATACCAAGACAGTGTCTGCAATTCTTAGTGCACTGGACAGCCAGGGGGCATTAACAGACGGTCTGACCACAGGTAAGGCTGTGGAAGGTTACGTAACAGGCTATGTTACGGACTATGCAATTCCAAAACCAAGTGATGCGTGTGTATCTGGATCGACAGTATGCGTATTGTCGGTTGATACATCTGGCAAATATTTCTGGTTGGAATTGGTGGATGAAGTTGCAGATGAATCAACATCGGCAACAACATCAGAAACAGATGTATCAGAAACGTATGAATCGGAAACGTATGAATCAGAATCAACTGATGATATGTTAACTGATTTATAATTGCAGATCTGGAACGAAATAAAACAAACAAAAAACTAAAAACAACAAAACGAAAGAAAGGAACAACAATGAAAAAATTAACAGCAGGCATTTTTGCTACAATCTTGGGTTTAACAGCAGTCGATGCATTCGCAGCACCAGTTGCATCTACAGACTATGTTCAAAGTGCGTTGGAAACTTTGGATTCATCTGCAACAGCAACAGAAGGTACCGCTTTGACAGGCGTTACAGTTGTTGACGGTAAAATTACAAGCAAAACAGAAGTTGCATTGCCAACAATAACGAATTTGAAAGCTGGTTTGGACAGTACTGCAAATGCTGAAGAAGGTAAGGTTGTAACAGGCGTTAACATGACAGATGGTGCAATCACTGTTACATCAGGCACAGTAAGCTATAACAATTTGACAGATAAACCAACATTGTTTACAAATGCAGACCGTGATTCTGCTGAAAAAGGTGCACAAGCTGGTTACGCTTTGTCTGCAGTAGCAATGGAAGATGGTCAGTTTGCTATCAAAGAAGTTGCATTGCCAACGACAGCAAATTTGAAAGCTGATTTGGATAGTACAGCAGATGCAGGTGCAAAGAAATTGTTGCAAAGTGTAACTATGACAGATGGAGTAATAACAGCAGGAACAACAGTAGAAATTGTTGATGTATATCCATACAAAGCACCAGTAGCAGAATAATACAACCATTGTATTATGAAAATAAATTGGGGGTTCGCCCCCAATTTTTTTATGTTTTTTCTTTTTTTTCTTTTTTTTTGTCATCCTGTGGCTTGACCACAGGACCCAGGTGGATTATTCAAATTGTTGTGTGCATTACATGCACATATACCTAGGTTCTGGTGTCAAGCACCAGAATGACAAAGGGGAGGGCATGGTAAAAAACTCTGTCATCCTGTGGCTTGACCACAGGACCCAGGTCATGTATCATATTTATTATGATTGGTTATCAAAAATTTTACTATGTTTATATTTTATCGAATAAACGTAATGGTGCGTTATATATTGGTTTTACCAGTAATCTGCCACAACGTATATATGAACACAAACAACATTTAACGCCCGGCTTTACCAGCAAATATAATATAGATAAATTGGTTTATTTTGAACGTTTTGAAGATGCAAATGAAGCAATCAGACACGAAAAAAGATTAAAGAATTGGAAACGTAATTGGAAAAAAGATTTAATTGAAAGATATAACCCCGAATGGCGTGATTTGTATGAAGATTTAAATAATTTATTATAGAAATAACAAACCTGGGTCCTGTGGTCAAGCCACAGGATGACAAAATAAAAATGCCACATAAAAAAATCCCCATAGGGATGTTTTTATCTGAAATCTATTTTGGTTTCTTGTTTTTTTATTCGACCCAGATTAACGCCTCGCCCGTGCCGGTGGATGCGGTTGGAATTGTTCCATACTTTACAACGCCCGCAGTGGTTTGCGTGCCAGTCGCAACGTTTATTGTCTTGTTTGTAATGGTGACATTTGTTCCCTGGGATAATTTAACCTTGTCCACTTCTGTGTCTGTATATCCCTTAACATGTGTAACAACGCCATCAATATAATTTGTATTAGGAATTGCCGCAAACGCAGGTGATGTTAAAATAGATAAAAATGTCAATAAAACTGCGGCTTTCATCGTTTTTATTCCCTTTCCATGTTGCAATTATAACAAAAATTATAACGTTTGGTCAACAGGCAATATGAATATTTATAATTTTTTTGTTAAAATAATCCAACCAATGTTATTCCCAATACTGCGGCAACGATTGCGCCAATCGTTAATGGCCAAAAATACTTGTTCACAATGGCGTTTGCACGTTCTTGGAAAAAATACAGTAATGTCGCAATTATCGCAAAGCGGCCTGTGCGGAATATCGCAGATACAGCCAAAAATAACAATATTGGATATCCGATAAACCCAAGCCATATCGCCAATAATTTGTACGGTATTGGCGTGACAGCAGTCAGAACAATTATCAATATGCCATATTTGCTGAACATCGGTTTAATCGCTGATTCAATCAATTCTGGGTTCGAAAATGTTTCAATTAACCAAATGCCCACAGAATCATACAGCCACATCCCAATCATATATGCAATCGCACCGCCAACAATCGAACCAATACTGGCCGCAACTGTTATCGGAAATGCGCGTTTTTTATTCGCAATAATTGGTGGGGTCATGAAAACTTCGGGTGGGATAAATAAAAATATCGATTCGCATATTGTCAGTAAAAATACAATCCATGAATACCCACGTGATTCTGATTTCTTTAATATGTATTCTGAAAATTTCATGTCCATCCCCCTGTGATAAAAAAAATTTACTTGATTGTAAATTATTAAATATTAAATTACAATAACATAATAACCGAAAGCAAAGATGGCATAAATGCAAAAAAAACAATTTAATTCAAATCGTGGCGAACGTATCGCAAGTAAGGTGCAAACACTGGTCGCAGAAATACTGCGTGATATTTATAGTGATGACCCGCTGATTGGTGGTGTGTCATTGGTCGGTGCAGATGCGCATGGTGGATTGCAATTTGTGCGCTTGTTCTATTATACACGTAACCCAGATGTTAATGCAGTGCAAAAAAGACTGGATGAAATTACACGTTCTGTGCGGTTTGAACTGGGGGGGCGGATGAACCAAAAATATGTGCCTGATATTCGTTTTGCCTATGATGATACGCTGGAACGTGCCGCCAGAATTGACGAATTGTTAAATAACCTAAAATAGTCAAAAAAAATACCTTGCGAATGCGTCAATACTGGTTTATCATTGCCGCATGAAACAGACTAATATTAGAAACTTTTCCATTGTTGCACATATTGACCATGGTAAATCAACACTGTCAGACAGATTGATTGAATTTACAGGTGGTTTGCAATCCCGTGAAATGAAGGCCCAGGTCTTGGATTCGATGGATATCGAACGTGAACGTGGTATTACGATTAAGGCACAAACTGTGCGACTGAATTATACAGCGAAAAATGGTGAAACGTATCAATTGAACTTGATGGATACGCCGGGACATGTGGACTTTTCGTACGAAGTGTCACGTTCGTTGGCTGCGTGCGAAGGGGCGTTGGTGCTGGTCGATGCAACCCAAGGTGTTCAGGCACAAACACTGGCAAATGCGTATTTGGCGTTGGATAATGATTTGGAAATGTTGCCGGTGCTGAATAAAATTGACTTGCCGTCCAGCGATGTCGCAGGAACACGTGAACAAATCGCAGATGTTATCGGGCTGGATGCAAAAGATGCGTTGGCTGTGTCTGGGAAAACTGGCGATGGTGTGCCAGAATTGCTGGAAGAAATTGTTAACAAGTTGCCACCACCGCATGGTGATGAAAATGCACCAACACGTGCGTTGCTGGTTGATTCTTGGTATGATTCTTATCTGGGTGTGGTGATTTTGGTGCGTGTGGTTGATGGCGCATTATCACGTGGTCAGAAAATTAAATTTATGGCGACTGGTGCAGAATATGTTGTCGATAAAATTGGTTACTTTACGCCGAAAATGGTTAATGTGGATAAACTGAATACTGGCGAAATCGGGTTTATTATCACAGGTATGAAGACAATTCATGACTGCAAAGTTGGGGATACGATTATTGATGCACGTGCAGATAATGCAACAATGTTGCCTGGGTTTAAACCGTCTGTGCCGGTGGTGTTTTCTTCGTTCTTTCCGGTAGAGGCAGACGATTATCCAACATTTCGTGAAAGTGCAGAAAAGTTGGCGTTAAATGATGCGTCTTTTATGTTTACTGTTGAAAAATCTTCTGCGCTGGGGTTTGGGTTGCGTTGTGGATTTTTGGGTTTGCTGCATATGGAAATTATCAGTGAACGTCTGTCACGTGAATTTAATTTAAATCTGATAAATACTGTGCCAAGTGTGCTGTATAAAATTCATATGCGTAATGGCGAAGTGATTGACTTGGAAAACCCAGCAGATATGCCCGAGGCAACACGAATTGCATCTATCGAAGAACCGTGGGTGCGTGCAACAATTATGATGCCTGATAAATATATGGGTGGCATTATGTCGCTGTGCGCAGAAAGACGTGGTGTGCAAGAAAATATTTCTTATGTTGGTAATCGTGCGGTGTTGGTGTATCAGTTGCCATTGGCAGAAATTGTCTTCGATTTCTATGACAGGGTGAAATCTATATCTTCGGGATATGCATCGTTTGACTATGTCGTGTATGGTTATCAGGCATCTGATTTGGTCAAGGTTAATATCTTGGTTAACGAAGAAAATGTCGAACCATTGTCTTTTATGTGTCATCGTTCGTTCGCAGAAAAACGTGGTCGACAAATCGTGGAAAAGTTAAAGGACTTAATCCCACGCCACCAATTTAAAATTCCATTGCAGGCCGCAATCGGTGGAAAAATTATCGCAAGAGAAACTATTGCTGCGTATCGTAAAGACGTTACTGCAAAGTGCTATGGGGGGGATATAACACGTAAACGTAAACTGTTGGAAAAACAAAAAGAAGGTAAAAAACGTATGCGTTCTTTTGGAAATGTAGAAATTCCACAGTCTGCATTTATAAATGCATTGAAAGTGTCTTAAATAAAAAGGTTTAGATTATGAACTGGTTTACTTATTTAGTTAAAACCCCATGGGCGCAAAAAAAACAAGATTGGGCAGAATTTAAACAGATTTCTGGGGCGTTGCAAGATGCAAAAATCTGTTTGGAAAAAACAGAACAAGGCGTGTTGCATATATTCTTTGAAGAAGAGCAGTTTGAAGAGGTTGATGCATGTCTAAAAGAACGTGTGATGTTGGCGCGTACAAGGCCGTTAAATGAAACACCTTATGATTATGAATTGATGCATTTTCAAGATAGCCGTTGTACAAACTTTGTGCCAATTGGTGATGAACAATTATGCCCGTGTACGGCATGTCCTGCGCATCCTGCAAATAAAGCCTATTATGATGCACGTAATAATGTTGCAAGACTGAAAGGTGAATATAAAAAATTCTGGAAAAATAAATTTAATCAAAAAACAAAATAAACATCAGGGGGCCGAATATGGCACACCAATTTTATTTTAATACGTATATCTTGGATAACTTGCCTGCACCAGCCAAGGGATTTGATGTTGTGCAAGATATGGAAGATGCAAGATTGCGTTTGTATATTACCAGTCGTGGTGTTAAAACGTTCTTTGTGCGTAAGCGTGTTAATGGTAAAGATAAAAGAATTATAATCGGTAATTATCCAGAAGTTGATATTGATGATGCAAGACGTGCTGTTGTAAGTGTACTGGAAAATGCGTCTAAAAAATCTGTCGTGCGCAGAAAAAAAATTACTTTCAAAGAATTGTTGGATTTGTATCTGAAAAATAAAGTGCGCAGAACAGAAGATTCTTATATGAAATTGTTGCGTTCTGTGAACAGGCATTTATCTGATTTGTTTGATAAAAACGTATCTGATATTTCAACAGATGATTTAAAAAATGTTGTGTCGAAAATATCTGGAACTGCAATTGCGGCACGTATGCAAGAACTGATGCAAAGTGTTTTTAAATACGCAATAGAGCAGGGATATGTAAAACAAAATCCGGCAATCGGATTAGAAAAAATAAAACAAAATCGCCGTGTGCGTCCGTTGAATAAATCAGGGTTAAAAAAACTGATAAAGGTAATAGAAGGTTTAGATGATGTTGTTTTGCGTGGCGCATTTTTGATGCTGATTTATGGGTTTGCGCCACGTTCAAAAATTTTTTCAATGGCGTGGGATGATTTAGATTTTAATCATGATATGTGGTTAAATCGACCATTGTCTGACAGGGCTATTTTATTATTGCAAGATTTACCACAAGATGGCGACTGGGTTTTCCCAAGCCATGGTGGAATGCATTTGATGGATCCACGTACATCGTGGAGGCGTGTTGCGACCCAGGCAGGAATTCCAAATTTAACGATGGATGATGTATATAAATTCTTGATGCGTCAGGTTGTTTGGGCATCAGACAAGGAAGATTTTCGTACGAATTTAAACACATTGCTGGACGAAATTTTATCTGATAACTTTTAGTGTTAAAAATGTGTGACTTGTTATCGTTTGTTATAATTACTTGACACTATGATATGAAAATGATAGTCTTTAAGATAATGACGGTCATGGTAAGGACCAAAAAGTTTAACTAAAATAAAGGAAAAAAAATGACAATTTTTGAACAAGTTAAAAAAATCGTAGCTGACAAGTTGGGTGTTTCAGAAGATAAAGTTACAGAAACAGCTGCATTTGTTAATGATTTGGGCGCAGATTCTTTGGACGTTGTAGAATTCGTTATGGAAGTTGAAAAAGAATTCGATATCACAATCCCAGATGAAGCTGCTGCAAAATTAGTAACTGTTGGCGATGCAGTAAAATATATCGAAGAACACAAGAAAAACTAATTTTTGTTTCAAATAAGTTCGAATCCATCAACGTGCAGTTGGTGGATTTTTTTTACTGCAATTTTTTATAAAAACGATTATGATACAGGCGTATGTTAATCTTACAAAGGAATATATATTATGAAAAAAGTCGTAATTACAGGTATGGGAATCGTTTCGCCTGTTGGAACAGGGATTGAATACGCATGGAAAAATGTTCTGGCGGGAAAATCAGGGGTAAAAAAAATAGATTCTTTTGATGTTTCTGATTTGGCATCTCAAATTGCAGGTGTGCCACAGGTCGGAACAGATGCAGGTATGTTTAATCCAGATTCTGTTGTTGATGCACGTGAACAGCGTAAATTAGATAAATCAATTGTTTATGGAATTGTTGCGGCTGATGAAGCAATCAAGGATGCAGGGCTGGATAATTACGAAGGCGACAAAGAACGCATTGGTGTTTCTGTTGGCAGTGGAATTGGTGGTTTAAATACGATTTATGATAATTGTATTGAATTGCATACCGGTGGTCCACGCAGGGTTAGTCCTTTCTTTATCCCAAAGGGTATTATCAATATGACGGCGGGAAATATTTCAATCAAATACGGTTTCAAAGGCCCAAATATTTCTGTGGTAACTGCATGTGCAACAGGTGCACACTCAATTGGAGAAGCGGCCCGATTGATTCAACATGGTGATGCAGATATTATGATTTGTGGCGGCGCAGAGGCAGCAGTTGGTCGTATCGGATTGGCGGGATTTTCTGCGATGCGTGCGTTAAGTACCCGTAATGACGCACCAGAAAAAGCATCACGCCCATGGGATAAAAATCGTGATGGATTTATTATGGCCGAAGGTGCGGGTATCTTGGTTCTGGAAGAATATGAACACGCAGTTAAACGTGGTGCAAAAATTTATGCCGAGGTTGCAGGATATGGTCTGTCAGGTGATGCATATCATATCACAGCACCAGCCGAAGGTGGCGAAGGTGGTCTGCGTGCGATGAAGGCTGCAATCAAAGATGCAGGATTAACACCAAATGATATTGATTATATCAATGCACATGGTACATCAACAGGCTTGGGTGATATCGGTGAATTGATGGCGGTTAAAACATTGTTTGATGGTGTGCCTGTATCGATGTCATCAACAAAATCTGTAACAGGCCATTTGCTGGGGGCGGCTGGTGCGGTAGAAGCGATATTCAGCGCACTTGCAATTCGTGATGGAATTGTGCCACCAACGATTAACTTGGATGAACCAGAAGATGCAGTTGGTGATTTCGACTTGGTTCCACATGTCGCAAAACAACGCAAGGTTGATGTTGTAATCAGTAATTCATTTGGGTTTGGTGGAACAAACGCATCATTGGTCTTGAAAAGGGTTGTATAGTGTTTGATGGCAAGACAGTATTTGTGGGCAAAGAAAGCAACAAGAAAGAAAAGTGTACAGGTTGTGATGCAGAGTGTATTTTATGGTCACATATAGACAACTGGAAAGCGGGATTTGTTGTTGCAACACCATATATTTTAAATAATATAGGAGTGTCCGAATATATCGGCCAGGATGGCAAGCGTTATTATCCACAGGTGGGCATCCCAGGGGATAAGATTCGTGATGAAAAAGATTTAGAAAAAATACATGACAAGGTTTTAGAAAACGCACGAAAGTGTGTTATCGAACTGTGTCCGCTGTATAAAGCGCATTAAAAGGTAGCGATTGAGATGCATATTGATGATATAAAAAGGCAAGCATGAAATGTGATAAAAACTTCTTGGCGGATGTATATGGAAACAAGAAGGGCGCTGTTGATGTTGCAGAAGAAAGTCACAAAACAGAAACGTGTGATTTTTCTTTGGACGATTATGCAAAGACAGAGGTTTGTTCAGGCTGTGAAAAAGGTTGTAAATTATCAACCCAAATTGTGTATAGATGGCCGGGTTTTCTGGTTGCTCAACCAATCATAAATGGTTGGGTTGTGGCATCTTATTTGGATGAAAAAGAAGTTTTGCAATCTGCGGAAATTGCTTTGCCCCGGGACAGAGAATTAACAAAAGAAGAAGTTGCCAATGCACATAATGCTACATTACAAACAGCCCGCAAGATTGTAGGTGTAATATGTACCGAATGTAATAAACGCTAAAACAATACCGCCCGAATGGGCGGTTTTTTATTTTGTTTTGCTATTATACATCCTTGTTTAAATCTGGTCGGAGTGACGGGGTTCGAACCCACGACCTCTACGTCCCGAACGTAGCGCTCTACCAGGCTGAGCTACACTCCGATAAATTGTGTGCGAATTATGCGACTGTTTTATGTAAAATGCAATGCTTTTTTACGTAATTTTTTTCTTGTAATTTTTCGCAGATGCACCATATTTATTATTGCATAACAAAAGGAAAGAACATGTTTATAAAGCGTTTCTTGAACAAAGAAAAATTTGATAATTATGATGATTATGTTAAAAACGCTGTACCGGTTGTGCCTGAAAACTTTAATTTTGCGTATGATGTTTTGGATGTTATTGCAACAGAAACACCAGACAAAGTTGCTGTTTTGTGGGTAAATGATGATGGCGAAAAAAAATCAATTACATTTAAAATGTTGTCGGATATGTCTGGTGCTGTGGCTAATTTTCTGACGATGCGCGGGATAAAAAAGGGTGATACTGTTTTATTATTTATGCGGCGCAGATGGGAATATTGGGTTCTGATGATGGCTATGCATAAAATAGGTGCGATTCCAATTCCTTCTACGAATCAATTAAAGTCGGAAGATATTAAATTCCGTATCAAGGCAGCAGATGTTAAAACAGTCATCGCATTTGATGATGGCGCCGTGGTTGGTGAAATTAAAAAGGCCATTGGTGATGATGAAATTCAATTAATTGATTGCGCAGAAATTGCAGATGCGTGTGAAAAATATCCATCCAGTTTTGAACGTGTGCCAAATGAAAATACAGATACGATGGTCGTGTATTTTACCAGTGGTACAACAGATATGCCAAAAATGGTTGCGCATAATTTTACATACCCGCTGGGGCATATAAATACGGCAGTATTTTGGCAACGACTGACAGATGATGATATTCATTTTACGCTGTCTGAATCTGGTTGGGCAAAGTGTTCTTGGGGAAAGATGTATGGTCAATGGTTGGCAGGTGCAACAGTGTTTGTGTTTGATTTTTCACGTGTCTTTACAGCGGGTGATTTATTATCTGCGATTGCGGAAAACAAGGTTACATCTTTCTGTGCGCCACCAACAGCCTATAAGATGATGATTCATACAAATATGAGCAAGTTTGATTTGTCGTCTTTGGTCAAGGCAGATGTTGCAGGTGAAGCATTAAATCCAGAAGTCTATGAACGCTTTTTAAAAGAAACAGGAATAAAATTGCGTGAAGGTTTTGGTCAAACAGAAACATCTGTGTTGTTATTCACAAATCAATGGATTGAACCAAAACCTGGTTCTATGGGAAAACCATCTGCGGGCTGGGATATTCAATTGCTGGATGAACGTGGCCGACAAATTACAGATGTTAATACTGTGGGTGAAATCTGCGTTTGCGTTAAAGATTCAAAACCGTTTGGGTTATTCCAAGGCTATCATAAAAATGAAAAGCAAACAGCATCTGTTTATCGTGATGGTTTTTATCATACTGGTGATATGGCGTATCTGGATGCAGATGGGTATTTCTGGTTTGTTGGGCGTAATGACGACTTGATTAAAACCAGTGGTTATCGTGTCAGTCCGTTTGAAGTAGAATCTGTGTTGCTGGAACATCCAGCGGTCCGTGAAGTTGCGGTCACAGGTGTTCCTGATAATGCACGTGGTCAGGCAGTCAAGGCAACGATTGTTTTGAATAAGTACTTTCAGGCAAATGATGTCTTGGTACGTCAGTTGCAAGATCATGTTAAATCAATGACTGCGCACTATAAAAGCCCACGTATTATTGAATTTGTAGATACGCTGCCGATGACAATCAGTGGAAAAATTCGCCGCGCACTGATACGTACATTGGACAGTGCCAAAGAATCAATAGTTGACCCAATTAAAAATACAATTGGTCTGGGCAAAGAAGATGAAGAAAAATAAAGTATTCGCCCCAATCGGGGCGTTTTTGTTATATTGCAAATTTCTTTTTTATTTGTAATAATTTGAGCCATGGCAAGATATAAAAAATTTTTTCCAAAATATATTATTGCGTATCTATTATTTGCACCAGTTGTGATTGTACTGGTTGTCTTTTTATATGTGTTTTGTGTTCATTCGACAGTTAAAGCGCCGTCTGTTTTTGATGTTGTGCGGGGCGATTCTGTGACGGGTGTTGCGAATCGTTTGGTGCAGAATAATTTAATCGATTCCAAAGACGCCTTTATTGCGCTGGTGCGTTTTAATGGTGGTACAATTCAAAGTGGACAATATGATATCCCCCGGTCTGCAAGTCTGTGGCGAATCGCACGGATGATGACAACAGGTAATGTTGCAACAACAACAGTTGTTATCCCCGAAGGTTTAACTGTTAAGCAAATTAAGCAATTATTGTTACAACATTCTGGGCTGACAGGTGGTGTTGAGTGCAGTGATAATAAAAGTCGCCCTGTGTGTAACTTGATAGATGGTCAGGTGTTTCCAGATACGTATCGTGTGGCACGTGGAACAAATCGTTTGGCGGTATTAGAACTGATGCGAAAAAAGATGATTGATGTAAATAATCATATCAGGGGTGCATATCGTGTATTGCCAAGGCCGTTAAAGACGTGGGATGATGTTGTGACGTTGGCGTCAATCGTACAAAAAGAAACACCAATCACACGTGAAATGCCAATTGTTGCCAGTGTTTATTTGAACAGATTGAACAAGGGTATGCGATTACAGGCCGACCCAACTGTTGTTTATGCGGTAACAAATGGATTGGGTGATATGCAGGGTGGGGCGTTGTTGCGCAGTCACTTAACAATAGACAGCCCGTATAATACATACAGAAATTCTGGTCTGCCGCCAACCCCGATTGCAAATGTGGGGCAAAATGCGATTCGTGCTGTGATGCGTCCTGCGGAAACAAACTTTTTGTTCTTTGTTGCAGACGGGCAGGGTGGTCACAGGTTTTCTGTGGATTATTCTGAACACCAGAAAAACCACGATGCGTGGCGGGAAATTAAGAAATCTAGGAATAAATAATTTTTTTAACTTTATACTTGCAGTTTGTTTTTCGGTTGCTATAATCACGTCAACTAGATAGCAAAAGACTGTTTAGTTAATCACCTTTCGAATAGTTTTGCACCCTAAAAAAATTTTTTTAGGGTGTTTTTTTATTCTGTGACGTTTTTAGTGAAAAAAAATTTATAAATAAAAATAAAAAAAGCGTCAGTTGATTAAATTAAATAATTATTAAAAATCATAACGAATTATAACAAATTTAATACAGGTCTTGCGTATCTTGTGTTTTAGGGGGAAGTATGTTTCTTAATCCGATTCGAAACGTGAAAAAACATAGCATATTTTTATCGATTTTGCAAAAATCTTTGGTGTTGTGAAAAGGATTTTTTACCTGATAAAATTATATTAACTAGACATAAATCTAGTTTAGTTAAACCAAAACGAAAGGAAAGATAATGAAAAAATTAGCATTAACTTCTTTATTAACTGTCTTTGCAGTGTCAGGTGCACATGCGGCAAATATTATTGATGGTAATCCATTATACCGCCCAGGCGAAGGACATTTTTATAATAACTTTGCGGTTACATCTCATTCGGAAAATATTGAAGATTGGAAAATCGCAGAAGAATTTGGTTATGGTGTTACAGAAGATTTATATGTATTTATGAAAACAGGTCTGTCAGAACAAGAAGGTTTTGATGTAATGTCCTGGGACGAATTTACAGTTGGCTTGAATTATCGTGTGATTGATATGGGGCAATGGAAAGCAGATGTTTATGGTGTGTATAGTTTAGATACTGTATGGGGCGACCATGAACCATTCTTGGATAAAGATATGGCTGATTATACATGGACACTGGGTATGCGTGGTGGATATGTTGCAGATGGATGGACATTGGCGGCACACGTTGACTTTGATTATCTGAATACAGAATCATTTAATTGGGGTGACGAAGGTTGGCATAAACTGAGTGTTGGTGTTGATGGTCAATTGGTATTGTGTCCACAATGGAATTTGATTGCAGGTGTTGAATATACTGGTGTCTTGGATGATGAAGCAGAAGATGCAGGTGTTTGGACCGGCAAGTTTGGTGTCAATTATAATTTGGACGAAACAAAATATATTGGCGCATTTGTAATGGGCGAAATGGAACATTCAACTGGTGATTGGGAAGTTGTTGATGGATTTGGCTTTGGTGTCAATTTCGGAATCGATTTCTAAAAAATCAGTTTAAATTTGTGTGTTAATAAACCTGCCGCCTGACATGTTCGGGTGGCGGGTTCTTTGTTTGTAAGTTTTTCTTCCTGTTTATTTGTTGATTTAACTATGTTTAAAATATGTTGTGTATAAATAGCGAGGGGAATTTTTATGAATAAATTATTTTTATCGGGTGCGCTGGTACTTGTGTCAGGTGTGGCGAATGCTGCTAATATTATTAACGGTAATCCAATGTATAGCCCATCGCAGGGTCGTTTTTATAATGTTTTAACACCGTTAGAGGTAAATTCTGAATTTGATCGCTTTGTTATGGCGGATGAATTTGGCTATGGAATTACAGATAATTTAGTTGTGATGGCCCAGACAAGTGGATCGTATGATTCATCTGATAATCCAGAATTTGGTAAATGGTCGTGGAATCATTTGCAGGTGGGATTGGATTGGACTGTGTTTAATGATGGTGAATACCAATCCGAGGTATATGGGCGTGCGATGCAAATCTATGATACGCGTCAGCATCTGGAAACAATTGCATATAATTGGACATTGGGTGCGCAAGTTGGCCGTGTAACAGATACATGGACGTTGGCAGGGGTGGTCGAAATTGATTATCTGAACGATGATGTCGACTATAAAAATGCAGATGCGTGGGCGATGACAGTCGGAATCCAAGGTCAATATATTGTTAATGATAAATGGAACTGGGTTGGCGAATTGATGTTCGATTTTGACTTGTATGACAAATATTATAACGGCGAACAGTTACGTCTGAAATTTGGTGCCAATTATAATATCTCTGCAACGAAATACGTTGGTTTTTATGCTGCCAAAGATGTGTTGCACAGTTTTAAGCATGTTCCGGCAACGATTGGCGTTCAATTCGGCATCGACTTCTAAAAAATAAAATCTAATATCATATCTAAAGCGGGTTGGTAATGGCTCATGTAACGTTATGTACACTACGCCATTACCAACCCGTTTATCTATACCATTATCTTATATTTTTGTGCTAATTACGGGGTGGTTAGATATGTTTGTACAGGGTTTGTTTTTGTCAAAAAATAATTTTATTTAAATTCCTACTTTTACGGGCGTTTCAAGCGAAAAAGTCATTATTTTTTCCCATATTTTCCTTGACAATGTGGGGGGTGGGGGTTAGAGTATATTCGCTTTCTGTGTAAACAAGGAAAGCAAGAAACACATGAAACCGCTTGCGTTTTCAGAACTTATAATCCGGCGTAAGTCGTTGAAATAAGACTGATAAGCGGGTTTTGTGCAGACTAAAAACAGGTAGAAAAAAGAAAGAGAATTTTGAATGCCAACAGTAAACCAACTGATTCGGAAACCTCGTAAAAAGGTTGTTGTAAAAAGTACAGCACCTGACATGATGGAAAACCCACAAAAACGTGGTGTTTGCACACGTGTTTATACGAC